>NZ_KE148545.1:9758-20611 GCF_000410635.1 Comamonas sp. B-9 | reverse complement strand
CTGGGGAGTGCTGGCTGGCGCGGTTTGGGCCATCGCAGGCCCAGCCAGCAGTACAAACAGCAGCACCAGCAGGTACGCCCCGGCTTGCAACAGGCGGGGCAGGGGGTGAGCGCGCGGGCTCACTCAATCATTCCCCGGGCGCGCGCCTCGCGCACCGCCATCATGCGCGAGGAGACGGCCAGCTTGCGGTAAATGCGCTTGACATGGCTCTCCACCGTATGGCGGGACAGATGCACTTCGTTGGCGATCTCACGGTTGCTCATGCCATCGGCCACCAGGCGCAAGATCTCGGCCTCCCGGGGCGTCAGGCCCACATCGGGCTCGCCGCCGCTGGCAGCGGGCGCTGCGTGGTCGGCCGGCTTGGGCACGCGCAGTGGCAGCAGCTGCAAAATGCGCCGGGCAATAAAGGGGTCGATCGGCGCGCCCCCGCGCAGCACGCTGCGGATGGACAGCATCACCTCGAAATCGTCGCGCTGCTTGAGCACATAGCCCGTGGCCCCGGCGCGCAAGGCGCTCAGGATCAGTTCTTCGGAGCTCCAGGCCGACACCACCAGAATGCCCAGCCCCGGATCCTCGGCCCGCAGCTCTTCGATCAGCGACTGGCCATTGCCATCGGGCAGGCGCAAATCCACCAAGGCCAGGCCCACCGGCCCCTCGGCGACCACAGCCCGCGCCTCTGCCAGCGTGCCGGCAAAGATCAGCGCATCGTCCTCATAGCCAAGCTGGTGCAGCACCTGGCGCAAGCGTTGTTGCAGAAGCGGCTCGTCCTCCACGACCAGGACGGGGACAGGCAAAAGAGCATCTTCAACAAGCAACGAAGGTTCAAGCATGGATAAGCAAAAAAACGCGCGGGCGGACCCCCGCGATGGTATGCGAGTGGGCGAAAAATGCTATCCCTGAAATTGGGGAATTTGCGCGGAATGGTTCCGCTTGGAGCCAGGCCTGCGCAGCGAATGGCAGACGAAAGAACCAGCTAATGCTGGCTTTTAAATCTGGCGGCTGCGAAAAAGCAATATGGCTGGAAATGCAGTTTTATATTTATAGGTTCGGCAAATAGATTGACGGAAGTCACACCGTAAGGAATCTCTAAGTTTAGAAACCATAAGTAAATATAGTTTTTTTTAAAAACAGTGATAGAGAGAAACAAAGGTTTCAAGAGAGAATGGCGCCCATTTCTATCATCGAGCGACGGGCGGGGTATGACAGGTCAGAAGGTATCGCAGCCGCAAAGACGAGAGCTGCAACAAAAGATAGTTTGGGTAAGCATATTTTTGATGGCTTTATGGTTGTTGCTGTGGTCCGCATCTGCGGTCGCACAAACTGCCAATATGACTTTGGAGCGGGTAAGTCTTTTCTTCAGCGATGGCGTTGCAGCTGAGGAAATACTACAAGTCCCTGCGCAAGTCCAAGCACCGCTTAAAAACGGCTTGACGCTTATCAATGCCGAGAAATCCAGATTTGGCGCAAGTGGCGTGCAGTGGAAGTGGTTACTTCGAAATAGCACCGCATCGCCGCTTGACGATGTGCGCATCACCGGCTTTGTGGATATTGACCAGGATGCTGCCGATAACACCTTTTTCAACGAGTCGGTGTTGGCCCCGACGCTGACCGCACCTGCTGGCCATATTGCTGCGGATCGATGGGAAGCGGGAGAGATGGGCTATTGGGCTGGCTCCTTGCTGTCACGCGCTGCGGTCGGTGATCTGCTCAATAGCACCCAGGCACCGTCTGCTGGCGAGGATATGGCTATCGCTCTGTCCGCCATACCCGGTCAATTGGCTCCCGGGCAGGAGCTCAGCGTCTGGTTGGTCGTGGGTGACCAGGACAATGCCGGGGCTACGCAAAATGACCTGGCATCGCTGCGCAAGCATTTTGCGCAGTTCTATTTATTCAAAGGCGCGGCACCGGATAACCGTGCGCAAGTGGATTACGCCGTCACGCAGACGGTGGCCAGTACCCAATACAAAGTGGGTGAGTTGGTGCAATACCGCCTGGTGGTCAGCAATGCCGGTCTGGTTGCAGGCACGGGCGTGACCTTGAGCAGTACGGTGCCAGCCTCGCTGGCCGATGTGCAGTGGGTGTGTACTGCCCAGGGCCTGGCTGCCTGCGATGCCAGCCCAGGCATGGGCCACCAGCTGCGGGTGGATGCCCAGGTGCCCGCTGGCGCTGGCAACCAGGTGGTGGTGACGGTGACCGGTAGAGCGACTGCAGATGGCGTGCTGACGCACCGAGCCTCGGTGGCGCCAACGAACGCCGATACCGTGGATACGAATGCAGCCAACAATGACAGCCTGGTGCAGATCAGTGTCAGCACTGCAGGGGCTGCGCAGGCCGATTTGGCGGTGTTCAAAACCACCAGCACACCCAACGTGCTGCCCGGCGGCAAGCTGGCCTTCCAGCTGGTGGCTGTCAACCATGGCCCGGCAGCGGTCAGCGCAGCGCGGCTGCAAGACCTGATGCCCTCGGGCGTGGAGGACGTACGCTGGACTTGCAGTGCACGCGGTGGTGCCGTATGCGGCACAGCGTCAGGGCAAGGCGGCGATATCCAAGTGCTGGCGGAGATGCCGGTGGGCGCTTCCATCACCATCGATGTGACGGGCGCCATGGCGCAGACTGGCGGTCATCTGGTCAATACCGTAACCGTGGCCGCCGAGTTGCCCGATCCCGTGTTGTCCAACAACAGCGCATCCGCCTCCGTCAATGCACCTGCGGGCGCCCTCAAATCCATTCCCACCATGGGATGGCTGGCGCTGAGCGTGCTGTCGGTGTGCACCTTGCTGCTGGGCGCACGGTGGCTGCAGCGCAAGGGCGGTGTGGGCAGCCGGCGCGGTTGGATGCTGGCCTTGCTGCTGGTGCTGGGCCTGGGCGCGGGGGGAGATTCGCACGCCATCTTTGTCAATGGCGATTTTGAAAGCCAGACGGTAGCGAGCTGGACCAAACGCTTTGGTTCCAATCCAGGCCTGACCGGCGCGCCGCCATTCCAGGTGGGCGATGTGCGTTTCAATGGCGGTGGTGTTGAAAAGGTCACGGTGGTGGACGGCCGGTTTGACCCGCGCGCGCCGCAGCTGGTGCTGCCGCGTCAAGGCAATTTCTCGGCCAAGGTCAACGACCACGACAACGGTGCGCATATCAACGAGATCAGCCAAAAGGGTGTGATTGCCGAAACCGACCGCGATCCGGGCGACGGCAAGCTGCATGTGCGCTTCAGCTATGCCGCCGTGCTGGAGGACCCAGGGCATGAGCCCACGGGCCAGCCCTACTTTTTTGTTGAAATCAGGGATTTGACCAAGGGCGAGACGCTGTACTACGACTTTGCCTTTGCCAACCAGCCTGGCCGCGTGTTCTACACCACGGTCTACAACGGTAGCAAGTGGGTGTCCACGCCCTTTATCGATGTGGATCTGGAGGTGCCCGACAGTAGCCTGGGCAACGAGCTGCAGATCCGTGTGGTGGGCGCCGACTGTGCCCATGGCGGCCACGGCGGCTATGTGTATGTGGATGCCTTTGGCTCGGTCAGCATTCCGCCGCAGGGCGCCTGCGTCAATGACCTGCAACTGCGCGCCAAACCTGGCAATGTGCAGCTGACCTGGGCCGATACCGGCGCCGCCAGCTATGCGGTCTACCGCGCAGACAAGCTGGAAGGTCCTTTTGTGCGTTTGGGCACCACGCAGTCGCGCCACTCTACCTGGCTGGACCGCACGGTGCAGGCGCAAAAAACCTACTACTACAGCATCCGGGCGCTGGATGTGGATGGCCATGCGCTGTGCAGCTCTGGCGAGGTAGCGACCTATGTGCCTGCGCACTGGAGTGTGGGCGACCCGGTGAACCGCCCGCCGATCTTCACCAGCCAGCCCGTGCTGGGCGGGGATGTCCGCCAGCTGTACGAATACCAGGCAACGGCCATCGATGCCGATGGCGACCCGCTCAGCTACCAGCTGATGTATGCCCCCGTGGGCATGACCGTGGATGCCGCCACCGGCAAGATCAGCTGGCAGCCAGGCTTGATGGGGGATTTCCGCGTCAACCTGCAGGTGAGCGACGGCAAGGGGCTGCTGGCCAGCCAGGCCTTCTCCATCCATGTGGTGGATGGCAACCTGCCGCCGCAGATCACCAGCCAGTTTCCTGCCAAGGTACCTGCGGGTGTGAGTTTCTCCCACCAGGTCACCGCCACAGATCCCGAGAAAGGTCCGTTGCAGTACACCTTGGGCAGCCAGGCGGCGGGGATCAGCATCAATGCCTCTGGCGGCATTTACTGGACCAACCCCGAGCCCGGCACCTATCCGCTGGTGATCCAGGTCACCGACCAGTTTGGTGCCCGTGATGTGCAGCGCGTGGTGGTGTCCGTGCAGGCGTTCCCGGCATTCACCAGCCTGCCGGTGTTGACGGCCACCGTGGCCCAGCCCTATACCTACCAGGCGCTGGCCAGCGACCGCGATGGTGACGCTATTGTCTACAGCGTGCTCAGCGGCCCTGCTGGCCTGGTGATCAACGCCAGCAGCGGCGCCGTGACCTGGCCATCGCCGGTGGCGGGGACGGCCGCGGTCGTCCTGGCAGCCACTGATCCGGATGGGAACCAAGGCAAGCAGAGCTTCAGCATTCGCACCACGGCCACCCCCAACCGGGCCCCGGTGTTTATCGCCACACCGGTCACCTATGTGGCCTACCCCGCCACCTACGGCTACACGGCCTCGGCCAGCGATGCCGATGGTGACAACCTGGTCTGGAAGCTGCTGCAGGCACCTGCTGGCATGACGATCAGCGAGCGCACGGGCGCGATCGCCTGGAAGTTCGCCAGCAACGTCGCTGGCAAGTTTGCCGTGCGGGTGCAGGTGGACGACCAGCGTGGTGGCCAGACCGAGCAGGCGTTTGAAATCCAGCTGCCGGTGTATGGCAATGGGGCACCCACCATCACCAGCCGCCCGCCTAGCCAGGTGCGCGCTGGCGCCATCTATAGCTACTCGGTCACGGCTTCCGATCCTGAGGGCGAGACGCTCAGCTACCGCCTGGCCTCCGGGCCTGCAGCAGCCGCTTGGACGGGCAACCAGCTGAGCTGGGCCACCAGCGTGGCCGATGTGGGCGTGCATGCGCTGCTGATCGAGGTGGCCGATACCGCCGGCAACGTGGCGCAGCAGAACTGGCAGCTCGAAGTGCTGCCCGCCAGCGGCAACCAGCCGCCGGTGATCACCTCCACCCCCAAAGTGACGGCCGTTGCTGGTGGGGTGTATGAATACCAGGTGGTGGCCACCGACCGCGATGGTGACCCGCTCAGCTACCAGCTGCAGACCGGCCCGGCAGGCATGACGATCTCTGCCACCGGCAAGCTGGAGTGGCCCGTGCCCGCAGGCTTTGCCGGCAGCGAGACGGTGGAGATTAAAGTGGCCGATGGCCGGGGTGGCGAAGTGACCCAGGCCTATGCGATAGGCGTGGGCGTTACCGCCAACCGACCGCCGCTGATCAATTCGACCCCGGTCGCCACCGGCACGGCCGGCGCAGCCTACCTGTACCAGATTCTGGCCAGCGATCCCGATGCGGATGTGCTGACCTACAGTGTCTCCACCAGCGAGCCTGGGATCACCATCGATGCGCAGACGGGCCGGGTCTCCTGGGCCGTACCGGCAGGCACGAGCGGACAGGCGCAGCTGACCGTGCTGGTGACCGACGGCAAGGGCGGTACCGCATCGCAGACCTATGCCATTGGCGTGGGCCAGCCCGGCAACCGTCCGCCTCGGGTGACCACGCAGCCTGGCACCAGCGCTGTCTCGGGCGCCAGCTATACCTATGCGCTCAAGGCCGAGGATGCCGATGGTGATACCTTGGTCTATGCATTGACGGAGTTCCCGCAGGGCATGCTGATTGACAGCAGCACCGGTGCCATCCAGTGGAGCGTTCCTGCCAATGTGGCTGGGCTGGCACCTGTGATGGTGGAGGTGACGGACGGCAAGGGTGGCATCGCCACCCAGGGCTACGCCATCTCGGTCTCGGGCGCCTCCAACCGCGCACCCGCATTCAGCTCCACACCGGTGACTTCGGCCACCGCAGGTTCGGCCTACGCCTACACGGCGCGGGCGACCGATCCGGATGGCGATGCCATCAGCTATACGCTGGTCTCAGCCCCCGCCGGCATGGCGATCCATGCCACATCGGGCGCCATCAGCTGGACGCCCACCTTGGCGCAAGGCGGCACCCATGCAGTAGCCGTGCGCGCCACCGATGCCAAGGGGGCCTATGCCACGCAAAGCTTTGGCGTTTACGTGCAGCTGCCAACCAACAACCCACCCCAGATCAGCAGCAAGCCCACGCTGCGCTGGGCCCCGGGCGTGCCCTACCAATACCAGGTCACGGCCACCGACCCAGAGAACGACCCACTGACCTATGCGCTGGACAAGGCCCCTGCCGGCATGGCCATATCGGCCAGCGGCCTGCTGACCTGGAACAGCCCGGTGCTGGGCAGCCATGCGGTAGAGATCAAGGTGCAGGACAGCCGTGGCGCCTATGTGGTGCAAAGCTATACCTTGCAGATTGCGGCCAACCGCGAGCCGGTCATCACCAGCGCGCCCGTGCCCACTGCGGCCATTGCTGCGCCTTATGCCTACCAGGTGGTGGCCACAGACCCGGATGGTGACTTCCTCACCTACCGGATGAGCGGCGCACCTGCTACGTTGACCCTGTCGGCCACAGGCCTGATCTCGGGCACGCCGACTTCGCAAGGCACGCATGCGATCACCGTGACGGTGTCGGACGGCCAGGCCTCCGTCACCCAGAGCTGGACCTTGCGCGTGACCGAGCCCGCAGCGGGTGGCCCGCTGGAGGCAGGCGTGACGCCATCGCCCAAGTACCTCAACCTGGGTGAATCGACCACCTTGCAGGTGTTTGCGCAGGGCGGCACCGCGCCCTACACCGTCAGCAGCCTGACGGTGAACGGCCGTGCCGTGACGGTAAACGCCGCTTACCAGGCCATCTTCACGCCCACGTCGATGGGCAAGCACAACCTGCGCCTCACCTTGCGCGATGCCAAGGGCAGCAGCGTGACCGTGGACGACTGGTTCGGCGTCAAGGACCCCAGCGATGTGCTGGCGCCGTTGGCCGTCATCACCGCACCGGGCAGCTCGGACGACATCACGGTGACCGACGTGTTCGAGCCCACGGCCATCATCGGCACGGCCTCCGATACCAACCTGGCCGAGTACCTGCTGATGATCTCGCCAGCCGGCCAGAACCAGTGGAGCAAGATTGGCGGAGGCAGCGCCAGCGTGACGGCCGCCAAGCTCGGCGACCTGAACCCCCAGACCCTGGCCAACGGCTTGTACGACCTGGGCCTGATCGTGCGCGATATCTCGGGCAATGAGACCAGCGCCAAGGTAACGGTGGCTATCAGCGGTGAGCAAAAGACGGCGCCCCTGCAGCTGACCTTTACCGATATGGCTTTTGAGATCGATGGCCTGCCGCTCACCGTGCGGCGCAGTTATGACTCGCTCAAGCGCGCGCAGCGCATGGACTTTGGCTACGGCTGGTCGGTGGACTACCAGGACGTCTGGTTGCAGACCAATGGTGTGCTGGGCCGCTCCTGGGTGATGCAGGAGACGGGCTCGGGCTTCAATCGCAAGATCTGCGTGCGGCCCCAAGGCTCCCGCGTGGCATCGGTGCGTATGCCCGATGGCAGGCTCGAGCGGTTCGACCTGCGGGCCAGCCCCGAATGTGTGAGCGTGCTGCAGTGGGCGTCCAACCCCAGCGTCAGCCTCGCTTTCAGCGCCAAGGCCAGCAACAAGAGCGGCAGCAAGCTCGAAGCGTTGGGCTACGGCGATCTGCGCCTGGCCGGTGGTGATCTGTTCGACCTGGGCACGACCGAGACCTTCAACCCCAGCCAGTACAAGCTCACCACCTTGGATGGCATCGAGTACATCCTGAACAAGGACTTCGGCATCCAGCAGATCAAGGACCGCAACGGCAACAGCCTGCAGTTCACGCGCAGCGGAATCAGCCACTCTGGCGGCTGGGCGCTGGCCTTTACCCGCGATGCGCAAGGCAAGATCAGCAAGATCAGCGGCCCCGGCGGCCAGGTGCTGAACTATGGCTACGATGCGGCGGACAACCTGATCTCGGTGGTCGACCAGAGCAATGCCGTCTCCGACTTCCGTTACGAGAACCCCAAGGTGGCGCATGGCCTGACCAGCTACACCGATCCGCTGGGCCGGCTGGCGCTCAAGACCACGTATGACGACGCCGGGCGCGTGCTGAGCCAGACCGATGCCGCCGGCAAGGCCGTGACGGTGAGTACCGACAACACGGCAAACAAGCAGACCATCAAGGACCGCAACGGCAACACCACCGTCTATGACTTTGATGACCGGGGCAATATCACCCGCGTAGTGGATGCTGCAGGTGGCACCACCCAGTATGCCTATGACGCCAATGACAACGAGATCGAGGTGATCGACGCGTTGGGCCGCAAGACCACGCGCAGCTACGACGCATTCGGCAATGTCACCAGCGAAACCGACCCCGCCGGCCGTGTGACCAAGACGGCCTTCAATGCGCAAGGCAATGTCACCACCATCACCGATGCGGCAGGCAACGTCACCACCAATGGCTACAACGCCAGCGGTGATCTGACCGCCATCACCGATGCCGCAGGCAAGGCCTTTGGCATGGGCTACAGCCCGACGGGTAGCCTGAGCAGCATGACCGACAAGGTCGGCAATGCCACCCGCTACACCTATGCCAAGATCAATGGCACCACGCTCAAGCAGACCGAGACGGCTCCAGACGGTACGGTGACCACCTACGCTTACGACAGCGCAGGCAACGTCATCTCCACTACGCGCGCCATCGTCACCCAGCCGGGCCAACCTGCCACCACGGTGGTAGAAAAGACCAGCTACGACACCAAGGGCAATGTCACCAGCCGCACCAATGCGGTGGGCGACACCAGCACCTACCTCTACGATGCGGCGGGCCAGCTGGTGCAAGAGACCGACAGCCAGGGCCGCAAGACGGCGCATGAGTACAGCCTGCGCGGTGAAAAATCCAAAACTACCTACCCGGATGGCAGGGTGGAGAGCTGGGCCTATGACAACAACGGCAACGAAACCCAGAGCTGCACCGGCAGCCTGTGCACGCGCACAGCCTACGATGCGCTGGACCGCGCCACCAAGGTCACCGACCCAATGGGCTTTGCCGTCGAGAGCGTGTACGACGCAGCAGGCCAGCTCAGCTCCAGCAAGGATGCGCGCGGCAACAGCACGGCGTTTGAATACGACCTGGCTGGCCGTGAAACCAAGCAGACCAATGCCGCTGGCATTGCGGTGACGCGCGAGTACGACCTGGCGGGCAACCTCGTCAAGACCACCGACGGCTTGGGCCGGGCGGCGGTCCACGTCTACAACAACACCCAAAAGCGCACCAGCACCACCTTGGCCAATGGCGCGGTGACGCAGTTTGCGTATGACGCCAATGGCGTGCTGCTGAGCGAGACCAACCCGCTGGGCCATGCCTACCAGTTTGGCCACGATCCGCTGGGCGGTCTCAAGACTGTGACCGACCCACTGGGCAAGGCGACCGGCTACACCTGGAATGGCAGCAACCAGCTGCTGACCCAGACCGATGCCAACGGCCACACCACCCGCTATGGCTACGACAGCGCTGGCCGTCGCGTGGCACGCACGCTGCCGGGCGGCAAGAGCGAAGGCCTGGTCTACGACAGCGAAGGCCGCCTGGTGACCCGTACTGACTTTGACGGTAGCCAGACCATCTACAGCTATGACGTGGGCGGCAAGCTCAGCAAAGTCACGCGCAGCGATGGCCGCAGCCTGAGCCAAGGCTATGACAGCTTTGGCCGCATGAACAGCCAGACCGATACGGCCTATGGCAACCTGGGTCTGACCCTGGACGGTAACGACCGCGTCACCCGCGAGGTCTGGAGCCACAACAGCCTGGGCACCAGCTTCAGCGCGACCCTGGACTACGCCTGGGACGCCAACAGCAACCGCACCCAGGTCAGCACCTCGGGCCAGACCATCAAGGCCGGCTACAACACGCTCAACCAGCTAGAAACCCTGACCCACCCCGATGGCAGCACCACCCGTTTTGCCTACGACAACGCCGGCAACCGCGTGCAGGTGATGCGGGCCGACGGCAGCACCACCGACTACCAGTACAACCTGGCCAACCAGCTGACCGCCGTGCTACACAAAAAGGCAGACGGTGCAGACATTGCCAGCTTTGTCTACACCCTCAATGCCGCAGGCCAGCGCACCCAGGTGGCCGAGCGCATGGTGGGGGTAGGCAGCCCGGAAGAGACGGTAGAGCGCTCGGTGCACTACCAGTACGACGCTGCTGGCAAGCTGCTGCAAGAGCGGGTGGCACAAACCGCGCCTGCGGTGTTTGACTCGACCATCGACTACGTCTACGACGACGTGGGCAACCGCAGCCGTCGCAGCGTCAGCCACAACGGCCAGGTCACCACCTACCAGTACGACAGCCATGACCGCCTCACGCAAAGTGTGGATAGCCTCAACGGCACCACCACCTACCAGTGGGACGAGCGCGGCAACCTGGTGCAGAAGGCATCACCCGCCGATACCACCACCTATGCCTGGACAGTGGACAACCGCCTGGCCAAGGTCAGCACCGGCGCAAAAACGGTCGAGTACGGTTATGACAGCAGCGGCCGCCGCATCAAGCGCCTGGTCAAAGAGGGCGCCAGCACTACGGAGACCCACTACAAGGTGGACCACCAGCGCAGCTACAGCGAGATCCTGGTTGAGAGCACCAAGGTCAACAGCGGCGCCTGGGTCGATACCGTGCATGTGCACACCCCCGATGGCCTGGGCGAGTTGATCGCCAGCACCTCGGCT
>NZ_KE148545.1:0-9748 GCF_000410635.1 Comamonas sp. B-9 | reverse complement strand
TGCATGTGCACACCCCCGATGGCTTAGGTGAGCTGATCGCCAGCACCTCGGCCGGCGCGCAAACCCAGCTGCTCAGCGATGGCTTGGGCAGCGTACGAGTGGCCCAAACGGCTGCCACCAGCCATGTCTTCAGCTACGACGCCTTCGGCATTGCGCTGGGCGCCACTGAAGGCATGCCCGCCAATGCGGCCGATGCCGCTGCCACCAGCCACCGATACACCGGCGAATATGCCGACAGCCAGACGGGTCTGCTGCACCTCCGTGCGCGTGATTACGATCCGCAGATCGGCCGGTTTATCTCGATGGATGAGCATCCCGGCGCGAGTCGCATTCCGCTGACTCTGAACAAGTACCTGTATGGCAATGCGGACCCGGTCAATACGGTGGATCCGAGTGGGAACATTGCCTTGGGTGGGATGATGAGCGCGGGGATGAACATATCGATCGCCTATGCTCGAATGTCTTTATTTGACATGTTCTCCAATGCGTTGTTGTCCCCTATCATTGATTCCGCAGTCAGCAATATTACTTCCAGCAATGCGACCTTTGGCAATGCGGGAGTGGCAGCCATGCTGACCGGTTTTGCAGTTCAATGCAGGGTGAGCAAGAAATGCTTTCTTAGGAAAATACCGACATTAGTCAACGGAGTTCAAAGTCCTAATACTTCTATGCACATAATGGATTCGCTAATGGGTAATGGCAGCACGGCGGACGGAATACCGCGACCTTTGGCATTTTTATTGATGCGTGGATCGAGGAGGCCAGTCTCCGATAGTTTGATGGCAATTGCCTGTGGAAAGCCACGGCCGGTCGGCACGAATTGCGATGAATACCCATATGTTACATCCTTGCAAGGAGGAACGATTATGTACTTGGCGGGGCATGTTTCGTTGCGCTCCGTTCCAGCTTGGGGCAATCAAGCACATGGAAATAGATTGGGGAGATTTTATGGAAGTGCTAAAGTAGGTTCGAATGATCTCTTTTTAAATCTATCTGCACCTTTTCTTCCAAGCTTCTATATAGATAAAAATGGAAATAATCATAATTTACCATGATTGAAAATAATCAAGATCGAATTATTGGATTGGTCACTAAGCTGAATGATATTGGCTTTCCAAAATCGAATGGGCCGGATGATCATCAAATTGATGCCCTCGAAGTGCAGCTTCATAAGGAGGTGCCTGCAACATGTAAAAGTCTTCTGCGTATGGTAAATTGGCCAGGGGAGGATGTTCCAGTTAACCCAGCTGTTATTCAGCATAACTCACCAATTGGCGAGATTGTTTTTAATGGTTTTTATTCTGCGCTGCAATGGAGTGATTTGACCAGCTCAAGTCAAAGTGATCTCGAATGGTGCAGAGAGTTGGATGCCGATGATAAGATTGTTGTAGAAGGTGCAGCTAAACCTGAAATTTATAATGAAAATAGAATTTTCTTTTCTTATGGGAATGGGCTTTATTGGTTTATGGATTTGGATCCTGCTGATGGAGGTTTAAGTGGGCAGGTGGTAGTGCTATATCCTATGTACCAAGAGCATTACATTAAGGTGGTGGCGCCTGATATACTTTCCTTTGCAGAGTTGATTGTTTCTCATTGGGCTGGCAATAGATGATCTAAGTAATCAGCTTTATATTAGCAAAGCTTTTTATTAAATTTTTCTCATTAGTCGAGAGAAATCGACTTAGGGTTTCTATTCCATCTATCTCCGTGCAGCAGCCGCATCTCGCCATGAGATGCGGCTTTCCCTCTGCTACGCAGCAATGCTGCTGCAGTGACCACTAAATAGGTGCCCACGCCACCGGCGTGCCGCACAAGGTCACATCCCCACCCAAACATCCGACTGCCTCAACATGCACAGGCAAGCGCCTCCGTGCGATACCGAGCCATCCATGTGCCAAACGCTTTAATGACCAACCCCTCACAGAACCCACGTTGCGGCTGAGTCGCCCAGCCCAACATGGTCTGCCCGGGCGAGTGCAAGAGACGCCTTGACGTAAGGCAAATAGAGCTAAGCACCTGGATATGCGTCCAGCTTCAGGTAATAAATTGGTATTACCAATAAATCAACTAGCCCGATAAATTGTCAAATTACGGGTTTACCCTGACAATAAAATTCCCTGATTCCCCAATAATCGCCCAACTTTGCCGCAGGTTAGCAAGTTCATGGTTTATTGGTAATACCAATTTAGACCAAAGGTCCAACCAGCGGCATAGCGAACAAGCCATTCACCAGGCAAAGCCAAGCACAGGGCAGCCCAAGCAGCCCGTTGGCGCCATGCCCCCGGTGAACAGCCCAAGATCAAGGCGCCTCAGGCGCCCCTCCAATAACTTCGAGACATCGCCATGCAAACTCTCTGGCAGCAAAACTACGACCCGGCTGGCAACATCTGGGTGTCGGCCCTGGTGGCCTTGATTCCGATCCTGTTTTTCTTTTTGGCACTGACCAAGCTGCGGCTCAAGGGCTACCAAGCGGGCACCATCACGGTGGTGCTGGCCCTGGCGGTAGCGTTGCTGTTCTACCGCATGCCCGTCAGCGCGGCGCTGGCTTCGGCCGTCTATGGCTTCTTCTATGGGTTGTGGCCCATTGCCTGGATCATTGTGGCTGCGGTGTTTCTGTACAAGATCTCCGTCAAAACGGGGCAGTTCGATGTGATCCGCTCGTCCATCCTGTCGGTCACGCCGGACCAGCGCCTGCAGCTCATCCTGGTGGGCTTTTGCTTTGGCGCGTTTTTGGAAGGCGCGGCAGGATTTGGCGCACCGGTCGCGATCACGGCAGCCTTGCTGGTTGGCCTGGGCTTTAAGCCGCTGTATGCCGCAGGCCTGTGCCTGATCGCCAATACCGCACCGGTGGCGTTTGGCGCCATGGGCATTCCGATCATCGTCGCCGGCCAGGTCTCGGGCGTCGATGCGTTTGCGATTGGCCAGATGGCGGGCCGCCAGCTGCCGTTCATGACCGTGCTGGTGCTGTTCTGGCTGATGGCCATCATGGATGGCTGGCGCGGGGTGAAGGAGACCTGGCCTGCGGTGCTGGTCGGTGGTGGCTCGTTTGCGATCGTGCAGTTCCTCACCGCCAACTACATTGGCCCGGAGCTGCCTGATATCACCTCGGCCATCGTGTCCTTGATTGCGCTGACCCTGTTCCTCAAGGTCTGGCAGCCCAAGCGCATCTTCCGCTTTACGCCAGAGGCGGGTGAACAGGGTGCGGCCGCCGTGCCTGCAGCACCGGTGTCCTCGGGCGCGCCATTGACAGCCATGGCCGTCATCAAGGCCTGGTCGCCCTTCATCATCCTGACCGCCATGGTTACGGTCTGGAGCATCAAGCCCTTCAAGGCGCTGTTTGCCGCGGGTGGCCCGCTGGCGGCCACCGTGATCAATATTCCGGTGCCGTTTCTGCACAACCTGGTTGAGAAGACACCGCCCGTCGTGGCCGCTGCTGCCCCTTACGGCGCCGTCTACACCTTCAACTGGCTGCTGGCCACCGGTACCGCCATCCTGATTGCGGCGCTGATCACCATTGCCTTCACCCGCCTGTCGCCGTCCAAAGCGGTCGCTACCTTGGCCGAGACCTTCAAGGAACTGGCCGTGCCGATCTACTCCATCGGCATGGTGCTGGCCTTTGCCTTTGTCGCCAACTACTCGGGCCTGTCGGCAACCCTGGCGCTGGCACTGGCGCACACGGGCCAGGCCTTTACCTTCTTCTCGCCCTTCCTGGGCTGGATTGGCGTGTTCCTGACGGGCTCGGACACCTCTGCCAATGCACTGTTTGCCGCGCTGCAGGCCACCACCGCGCAGCAGCTGGGCCTGCCCCAGGTGCTGACCGTGGCCGCCAACACCACCGGCGGTGTGACGGGCAAGATGATCTCGCCCCAGTCCATCGCCATTGCCTGCGCGGCCGTGGGTCTGGCGGGGCGCGAATCGGATCTGTTCCGCTTTACGGTAAAGCACAGCCTGATCTTTGCGGTCATCATCGGTTTGATGACTACGCTGCAGGCTTATGTGTTTCCATGGATGATTCCGGGTCATTGAGCGTTGCTGCGCCATCGCCGTTGGTGGCGCCCGCGACGAGAACACATACCACCTGAAAGCTCTTCCCCATGCGCCTCGCTGACCATGTCGTCGAAAAACTGCTTGCCCTGGTGCAGGCCCGTGGCTTGCAGCCGGGCCAGCGCCTGCCGGCAGAGCGGCAACTGGCGCTGGAGCTGGGGGTGTCGCGCACGTCAGTGCGCGAGGCGCTGCAAAAGCTCATCAGCCAGGGGGTGCTGTCGGCCCGGCGGGGCGATGGCACCTATGTGCAGACCGTGCCATCTGCCGATTGGCTGCAAGAGGCCATGGCGCCGCTGGCCGGGCTGATCGAATCGGACCCCAACTACCGCTATGACGTGCTGGAAACCCGCCATACGCTGGAGAGCAGCACCGCCTGGCTGGCCGCGCAGCGCGCCACTGCGCAGGACAAGGAACGCATCCAGCGCTGCTTTGATGTGATGATCGAGCACCAGCAAAGCGGCCATGCCGAGCTGGCTGCGCGCGCCGATGCGCAGTTCCACCTGGCGATTGCCGAGGCCTCGCACAACCTGGTGTTGGTGCAGGTGATGCAAAGCCTGTTCACCGTGGTGCTGTCTACCGTGGAGCGCAACCGCCACGACATGTTCCGCCTGAGCGCCCCGGTCACCCTGCAGCAGCTCACGGTGCAGCACCAAAGCCTCATGCAGGCCATTTTGGAGGGCGACCCGCAGCGCGCCCGCGCCTGCATTGGCGAGCACCTGGAGCATGTGCGCCACACCATCTTGCAAATGGACGAGGAGCGTGCGCGGCGCGAGCGATCGATGCGCCTGCCGGCCGAGCTGATGCCCAGCCTGCCGGGTGTGCCCTGATCTGCGCTGATCCTGACAACCAACAAACCGAGACAAACCTCCCAGCCCTGAGAGCGCCACCATGATCATCTCTTCCGCATCCGACTACCGCGCCGCCGCGCAAAAGCGCCTGCCGCCCTTTCTGTTCCACTACATCGATGGCGGCGCCTATGCCGAGCAAACGCTCAAGCGCAATGTGGCCGACTACGCCGATGTTGCCCTGCGCCAGCGCGTGCTCAAGGACATGAGCCAGCTCGACACCAGCATCGAGCTGTTTGGCGAAAAGCTCTCCATCCCCGCCATCCTGGCGCCCGTCGGTCTGCTGGGCATGTTTGCCCGCCGGGGCGAGGTGCAGGCCTCGCGCGCCGCCGCTGCCCATGGCATTCCCTTCACCCTGTCCACCGTCTCGGTCTGCCCGATTGAAGAGGTGGCGCCGGGCCTGGGCCGGCCGATGTGGTTCCAGCTCTATGTGCTCAAGGACCGGGGCTTTATGAAGAATGCGCTGGAGCGCGCGCAGGCCGCTGGCTGCTCCACCCTGGTGTTCACGGTCGATATGCCCGTGCCCGGCGCCCGCTACCGCGATGCGCATTCCGGCATGAGCGGCCCCAATGCCGCGATGCGCCGCTACTGGCAGTCCGTCACCCACCCCGCCTGGTCCTGGGATGTGGGGCTGAACGGCCGCCCGCATGACCTGGGCAATATCTCCGCCTACCGGGGCAGCCCCACCGGTTTGGCCGACTACATCGGCTGGCTGGGCAGCAACTTTGATCCATCGATCTCCTGGAAGGACCTGGAATGGATCCGCGACTTCTGGAAGGGCCCGATGGTCATCAAGGGCATCCTCGATCCGGAAGACGCCAAGGACGCCGTGCGCTTTGGCGCCGATGGCATCGTGGTCAGCAACCATGGTGGCCGCCAGCTGGATGGTGTGCTGTCGTCGGCCCGCGCGCTGCCGGCGATTGCCGATGCGGTCAAGGGCCAGATCAAGATCCTGGCGGACTCGGGCATCCGCAATGGCCTCGACATCGTGCGCGCCATCGCCTTGGGGGCGGACGCCACCTTGCTCGGCCGCGCCTTTATCTATGCGCTGGCCACCTCGGGCCAGGCGGGCGTCAAGCACCTGCTGGAGCTGATGGAAAAGGAAATGCGCGTGGCGATGACCTTGACCAGCGTGGCCAAGGTGGCCGATATCAACGGCGATCTGCTGGTGCGCCAGTAAACGACGTACCCTACCAAGACCTGCCATGACCGCTGCCACCACCACCCCCGTCTCGCGCGATGCGCTGCTGGCCCAGCTGCGCGCGGCCGTCGGCCCCGCCCATGTGCTGACGGGCGACCAGGCCACGCGCCGCTTTCGCAAAGGCCATCGGACTGGCGAAGGCCCGGTGCTGGCAGTAGTGCGTCCGGCGACCTTGTGGGAGCAGTGGCAGGTGCTGGAGGCCGCTGTGGCAGCCGAACGAATCGTCATCATGCAGGCGGCCAACACCGGGCTCACCGGCGGATCGACGCCCGATGGCAGTGGCTATGACCGCGAGATTGTGCTGATCAACACCTTGCGCATCACCGGGGTGCAGGTGATTGGCGGTGGCGCCCAGGTCGTCTGCCTGCCCGGGGCGACCTTGGACAAGTTGGAGCAGGTGCTGGCACCCTTGGGGCGCGAGCCGCATTCGGTCATCGGTTCGTCCTGCATCGGTGCCTCGGTGCTGGGGGGCATCTGCAACAACTCCGGCGGCTCGCTGGTGCGGCGTGGCCCGGCCTATACCGAGCTGGCGCTCTATGCCCAGGTGCGGGCCGATGGCTCGCTGGCGCTGGTCAACCACTTGGGAATAGAACTGGGCGCCACGCCGCAGGAGATCCTGACCCGCCTGCACAACGGCGACTACCGCGAGGCCGACATCACGCACGATGCGCAGCGCGCCGCCTCCGACCCGCGCTACGCCGCCGCCGTGCGCGATGTGGACCAGGATTCGCCCGCGCGCTTCAATGCCGATCCCTCGCGCTTGTTTGAGGCCTCGGGCTCGGCCGGCAAGCTCTGCCTGTTTGCGGTGCGGCTCGATACCTTTCCGAAAGTGCCCAGCACCGTCTTCTATATCGGCAGCAATGCAGCCGACGACCTGACCACGGTGCGCCGCCATCTGCTCACCGCCTTGCCGGAGCTGCCGATTGCCGGCGAGTACATCCACCGCACCGCCTACGACATTGGCGAGCAATACGGCAAGGACACCTTCTTGCTGATCGACCGCTTTGGCACCGCCCGCGTGCCTGCGGCCTTTGCGCTCAAAAGCCGGGTCGATGGCTTCTTTGAGCGCCTGGGCCTGCGCGGCGTCAGCGACCGCATCATCCAGGCGGTCACCAACCTCTTGCCCAGCCATTTGCCGCCGCGCATGCGCCAGTGGCGCGAGCGCTATGAGCACCACCTGCTGCTGCGCGTGGCCAACGACACGGCCGACGCCACCCGCGCGTTTCTGAGCACGCATTTTGCTGGCAGCGGCAGTGGCGGCTGGTTTGAGTGTGATGCCGACGAAGGGCGCAAGGCCTTCCTGCACCGCTTTGCGATTGCCGGCGCCGCCATCCGCTACCGCGAAGTGCACCGCGCCCAGGTTGAAGACATCGTCGCGCTCGATGTTGCCCTGCGCCGCAATGACCGCGACTGGGTCGAGCAGTTGCCCGCCGAGGTCGAGGCCGACATGGTGCACAAGCTCTACTACGGCCACTTTTTCTGCCATGTCTTCCACCAGGACTACATCGTAAAAAAGGGTGTCGATCCGCTGGCGATGGAGCACCGCATGTGGACGCTGCTCGATGCGCGCCGGGCCGAGTACCCGGCCGAACACAATGTGGGCCACCTCTATGTGGCCAAGCCTGCACTGGCCGATTTTTACCGCCAGCTGGACCCGAGCAACAGCCTGAACCCCGGCATTGGCCACACGGCGCGGGGCAAAAACTGGGAGGCCTGTTGTGAGCGGCCTGGTGCCTGGCCCAAAGGCTATTCAGACTAGCGCCGGTCTGGGCTGCGGCGCTGGCGCACTGGCGCCGGGGAGGGGCATGCAGTTGCCGGTTGGCAGTCCGTAAGCGGTGTCCGGGGCTGGCTCACAGCGTATCGCACAGCATGTCCCAGAAGGCCTGCACCAGCAACGGCGTTCCGGTCTGCTTGCCGTGCTTCATCAGGCAAATTTTTCTGGCCAGTTGCGGCCGGGTGATCGGCAGGTAGCACAGCTGCGGGTCAGAGTGCGCCTGCTTGCTCAGGCTGGATATAAGCCCGACTTTCAGATCGCTGTGCACCAGCGCGTACAGGGATTCGATCGACGACAGATTGTGCGGCACATTGACATGCACGCCCTGCTCGCGCAGCACTGTGGTGATCATGTCATAGGTATTGCCCCGCCGCAGCACCGCCAGGGGCTGGTCCTTGAGATGGTGCCAGTGCAGCTTGGCCTGCTGGGCCAGTGGATGGCGCGGGGAGAGCACGACCATGATCTCGTCCGTGGCGATCAGGCGCGAATCGATGTGCGAGGGCGTGTCGAACTGCAGGCCCACCGCGATGTCCGCATCCCCTTGCGTGATCGACTCGATCAGCGTGTCGCTGTGCATGTCGTCGAGCACGAAATGCACCTCCGGGTGGCGCTGCTGGAACTGGGCCATATACGGCGCAATCCACTGCGATGCCGAGGGGATGCAGTGGATGCGGATGGCATGGCTTTGGTGTTGCAGCCGCTGCAGCATCTCCTCCATGCCCTGGTCAAAGGTGGCAATCATCCAGCTGACCTGGGCGCGTACCGATTCGCCCGCCGGCGTCAGCCGCACGCGCCGCATGCTGCGGTCAAACAAGGTAACGCCCAGCGTGAGTTCAAGTTCGCGAATGGCGGAGGAAAAGGCCGGCTGGCTCATCGCCAGCGACTGGGCGGCCTGCGTGAAGGTGGGGTGCTCAGCGGCCTGCTTGAAGCAGCTGAGCTGCCGCAATGTGGGGATGGATGCCGATCTCTGCGGCTGGTAAACGTGGGTCATGATGAATTCATTTTTTCAAATCAAAATAATTACTCCAATTGTAAATTGCTATGTAATTAAATTTTTTACAGATGCGTAAAAAAATGGCTGGGAACAGGTGCCGATGGCAGCTGGATAGCACCAGGCCGGAGCGTAAAAGTTCCGGAGATTTTTACGAAAACGCCTCTGTTTCATCGGTGTTTTTACCGATGGATGGCGAAGCGCTGGCGCCGCGATGGGTAGCGACTGTGCCACACATGGGGTAGATCGTGGGCATACCTAACATTTGTTGAATTTATCGCTATTTATTAACGATAGATATAGTATATTATTTAAGTTGGTTTTTTCGCACAGATCGGCCCGAGGCTGGCGTGCCGCCCACAGGGCGGTTTTGACCGGTGGCGTTCAGCGCCTCCCTGGCCCTGGGCCAGCGCACTGTCTGCCGCAGCCTGCTGCCCCCATGCTGCCCATGCGCTGTGCATGCCCGCAGCAGCCTGCCCCTTTGCCGAATGCCATGTCTTGACCGGGCCGGCGTTGCTGCAGCAAGGGCGGCCCCTGGTGCATTTCCGAAACTCCGCTCCTTGGTGCTGCAGACCGGGCCCATCGACGGGCCGGGCGGCCGGCGCGGGGATGTCCTTTATTTTTTACAAGCTCAACTATGAATTTCTCAAGCATCGATTGGAGCCAGGCGCCAGAGGATGCGCGCTGGTGGGCCATGGACGGCGATGGCCATGCCTATTGGTACTGCAGGCCGCAGATTGCGGCGGCCACCACCTTCTGGTTTGCCGCGCGCCACCCGGCGCCCAGCTTTGGCTATGCGCGCGATTTCCGGCAGTCGCTGCAAGCGCGGCCGGCACCGGCCGAGGAGAGCGCGCCTGCGCGCGCTGCAGCGAGCCGTCTGCTGCGCCGCTAGC
>NZ_KE148544.1:29717-31706 GCF_000410635.1 Comamonas sp. B-9 | reverse complement strand
CGACTTTGTCAACCACGATGGCGTGCTCTGGGATGCGATTGAAAAGGCCCGCGCGCGCAATGCCAAGGCCATCGAGCGCGCCGAGCAGCGCCGGGAAAAGGCCCTGGCACGCGCCCAGGCCCAGGCCGAGCGGCGGGGTGAGGCCTTTGACCCCAGCGCGGTGCAAGCCGGCCCGCCCGCCAGGATCATGGGCGGCTCCACCATCACCCAGCAGCTGGCCAAGAACCTGCTGCTGTCGTCGGAGCGCAGCCTGCTGCGCAAAGGCCAGGAGCTGCTGCTGACCTACACCTTGGAGTTCCTGCTGAGCAAGCAGCGCATTCTGGAGCTGTACCTGAACCATGCCGAATGGGGAGACGGCGTGTTTGGCGCCGAGGCCGCCGCCCAGCGCTACTTTGGCAAACCGGCCGCCCAGCTGAGCGCCTATGAAGCGGCGCGCCTGGCCGTCATGCTGCCCAACCCCAAGGGTGCGGACAAGAACCCCAACTCCGCCTACCTCAACCGCCGCAGCGCCACCATCGCGGCCCGCATGCGCTATGCTGAGCTTCCCTGACAGGCGCCCGCGCCCCCACCCCTTTTGAGACGCATGAGAATCCTTGGCATCGACCCTGGCTTGCAAACCACCGGCTTTGGCGTCATCGACGTCGATGGCCAGCACCTGTCCTATGTGGCCAGCGGCACCATCCGCACCACCACGCTGAACCTGGGTGACCTGCCGGGCCGCCTGAAGATGATCTTTGACGGTATCTGCGAAGTCAGCCAGCGCTACCAGCCCGACATGGCCTCGGTGGAAATCGTGTTCGTCAACGTCAACCCCCAGTCCACCCTGCTGCTGGGCCAGGCCCGGGGCTGCGCGCTGACGGCGCTGGTGTCGCAGAACCTGCCGGTTGCCGAGTACACCGCGCTGCAGATGAAAAAAGCCGTGGTCGGCCATGGGCGCGCTGCCAAGAACCAGATCCAGGAGATGGTGCGCCGCCTGCTGCAGCTGCCTGGCCTGCCCGGCACCGATGCAGCCGATGCGCTGGGCCTGGCGATCACCCATGCCCATGCCGGCCTGGCAATGGCACGCATGGCCGAGGCCAGCCCCTTGCAACGCCGCCAGCACGCGATGTACAAGGCCGGGCGCAGCTACTAGGCGAGCATCCACCGGGTGCCCCTGCGGCCTGGTGAGCCACCCCGCCTGCAGCGCGCAGGCAAAAAAAAACCTGTGCATCGCTAGCGTGCACAGGTCTGGCCGGCTACAGGCTCCTTATGCGTGGATCCGTGCGCTCCGTGAAGCAGCGCTCGGCATAAGGTGCAACCACCAAAGTAAGCTTTGGAGCGTGGCGCCACACAAAGGTTCGTTGTGGGCACCATGCAAACCCTCAATTATCGCGACTTCGCGGCGGCTCAATAACCATTGATGACAATATTGGCGATCAGGCCGGTGCCAATGGCGATAAGCAGGTAGTCACCGCCATACTGGATCCACTGGTAGCCCCGGGGTGGTGCGCTGAGGCGGTGGCCGCGCCAGTCGCCGACGACATAGCTGTAGCCACGGTAAGGTGCGGGCACATAGCCGCCCCGGTACCAGTCATTGCGCGGGCCGATGCCACGGCCCCGGTCTGGCACGACCACGACACGGGGAGGTGGGCGGTGGTCGTGGCGGTAGTCACGGCGCTGCTGCTCGCGGTAGCGGCGGTCCCGCTCGCGTTCACGCTCCCAGCGGCGGTGGTCGGCATGGTCGCGCCGGTCATCGCGCTGGTAATGGCGGTCACCATGGCGTCCATCGGGCTGGGCCTGTGCAGGCGCGCTAAAAGCCAGGGCGCCGGCCAATGCCAGGGCCAGGCTGCCCATGCCGGCCAGGCGGCTAAAACGGCTTCGGTGCTTGTTCATGACGGAATCCTTTCTGATGAACCAGCGGCTGCTGGTGCGAGCGGCAAGCATGCCCCCATGCAGATTTAACGCCTGTCGGCGCGCCACCGTTTACCCAAGGCCGGGGCTGCGCACCGG
>NZ_KE148544.1:15937-29707 GCF_000410635.1 Comamonas sp. B-9 | reverse complement strand
CGCCACCGTTTACCCAAGGCCGGTGCTGCGCACCGGTATGTGTCATTTGTAAAGTTGGGAAGGAGGCGGCAAAGCCGCATGGGCAGAGGGCTGGGGCCGGTGTTGGCCCGCCCGGGGCAAGCCTGGGTTTACCGCACTTTACCTGTCGCGCGGCCTTCCCAAGGCCGGTCTGGCTCAGACCATGCGGCCGACAAAGAGCACCGCAAAGAAGGCCAGGCCCGCGACCACGGTCCATTTGACCAGCAGCAGGGACCACTGGCGGTAGCGGCGCTGGCCGGTGCCCAGGTAAAAGCAAAAGCTGAGGGCTGCCATCAGCACCAGCAGCATGAAGATCCAGCGAAACAGCAGCATCCGTGCAGCCCAGCCTTACCAGGCCAGCGCAGACTGTGCAAAGCCCTGCGGGGCTTCGCGCACATGGTCAAAGGTGACGATGTCCCAGGCGTCCTGGCGCTGCATCAGCTCGCGCAGCAGCAGGTTGTTGAGGCCATGGCCCGAGCGGAACGCGCTGTAGGCGGCCAGCAAGGGATAGCCCACGATGTAGAGGTCACCGATGGCATCGAGGATCTTGTGTTTGACGAACTCGTCGTCATAGCGCAAACCATCGCTGTTGAGCACCTTGTAGTCGTCCATGACGATGGCGTTGTCCAGACCGCCACCCAATGCCAGGCCGTTGGAGCGCAGCATTTCCACATCCTTGGTGAAGCCAAAGGTGCGGGCGCGGGCAATATCGCGGCTGTAGTTGCCGATGCCCAGGTCGAACTCATAGGTCTGGCCGGTGGAATCCACCGCCGGGTGCGAGAAGTCGATCTCGAAACGCAGCTTGTAGCCATGGTAGGGGTCCAGGCGCGCCCACTTTTGCGCAGCACCCTCGCCCTGGCGGATTTCGACCGGCTTGGTCAGGCGCAAAAAGCGCTTGGGGGCGTTTTGCAGCTCGATACCGGCGCTTTGCAGCAAAAACACAAAGGAGGCCGACGATCCGTCGAGAATCGGGATTTCCTCGGCTGTCACGTCGATATAGAGGTTGTCGATGCCCAGGCCGGCGCAGGCCGACATCACATGCTCCACCGTATGGATGCGCACATCGCCCTTGCCCAGGGTCGAGGCCATGCGGGTGTCCACCACCGCTTCGGCGTTGACGGGGATATCGACCGGCTCGGGCAGGTCCACCCGGCGAAACACAATGCCCGTATTGGGTTGTGCAGGGCGCAAGGTGAGCTCGACCCGCTGGCCGCTGTGCAGGCCCACGCCCACGGCACGGGTTAAAGACTTGATGGTTCGTTGCTGGAGCATAACTCGTTGATTTTACGCCGTACGCCCGCTTGGGACGCGCAAAAATGCCAATCACCCAGATAGTGCAAGCCTTGTAGGACAAACACTTGCCTTGCCGGCCAATCTGTGCACTAAGCCGCTACCCCCGTGCTTGCACGGACAGCGGACGGGACAACGAACAACCACGCAGCCCTCTAATAACAACGCGCTGAACCCCCGAAAGGTTTCAGCGCGTTGTCTTCAAAGCCCGGTCCATCCCAGAGGCTGGATTGGCTTCAACGAAAGCCCCGCAAGGCGATCAGTCCGCCTGCTTGCGCAGGAAGGCGGGGATCTCCAGGTCTTCCATGCCGCTCGACGACATCGCATCGACGCGAGCCGAAGCCGCATTGCGGCCGGTGCGCCAGACCGAGGGGGTCTTCTTGTCGGCAAAGTCGTTGGCAAAGGCATTGCCCATGGGCACCGCATTTTGCACACCCAGACCCGAGACGGGGCTGTTGACCGACTGGGGCGTGTAGGCGATGTCGTCGGTGCCGGTACGCAGACCAGCGCTGCCCTGGATCACCGAGATCGGCTGGCGCTTGGCCACGGGACGGGACAGGCCGGTGGCCAGCACGGTCACGCGGATCTCGTCGCCCAGGGTTTCGTCGTAAGCCGCGCCGAAGATGACATGCGACTCTGGCGAGGCGTAGGCATTGATGGTGCTCATGGCCTGGCGCGATTCGGCCAGCTTCAGGCTGCCCTTGGTCGCGGTCACCAGCACCAGGATGCCCTTGGCGCCCGACAGGTCGATGCCTTCCAGCAGCGGGCAAGCAACCGCTTGTTCCGCAGCGATGCGTGCACGGTCCGGGCCGCTGGCCGTTGCCGTACCCATCATCGCCTTGCCGGGCTCGCTCATCACGGTCTTCACGTCGGCAAAGTCGACGTTGATGTAGCCGTGGTCGTTGATGATCTCGGAGATGCCGCCCACGGCGTTCTTCAGCACATCGTTGGCATGGGCAAAGGCCTGGTCCTGGGTGATGTCGTCGCCCAGCACATCGAGCAGCTTCTCGTTGAGCACCACGATCAGCGAATCCACATTGGCTTCGAGCTCGCTCAGGCCGCCATCGGCATTGGACATGCGGCGCTTGCCTTCCCATTCGAAGGGCTTGGTCACCACGCCCACGGTCAGGATGCCCATTTCCTTGGCGACGCGAGCGATCACAGGGGCAGCGCCGGTGCCGGTACCACCACCCATGCCGGCGGTGATGAACAGCATGTGCGAGCCCACGATCGCAGCGCGGATGTCCTCGATCGCGGATTCGGCAGCCTCGCGGCCGTTCTCAGGCTTGCTGCCCGCACCCAGGCCGGTCTCTCCCAGCTGGATCACGCGGTGGGCATGGCAACGCTCCAGCGCTTGCGCATCGGTGTTGGCCGAAATGAATTCGACACCTTGCACGCTGTTGGCGATCATGTGCTCGACCGCATTGCCACCACCGCCACCGACGCCGATCACCTTGATCTGGGTGCCTTGGTTGAATGTGTTGCCTTCATACATTTCGATGGTCATTGCCTGCTCCTCTCGCTCTCGCGTCAACATGAGAAAAATGGGTTACGAATAATTCACTCTTTAATGAACAATGGATTGCTGGTGGCCCTTTAGGTCTCCAAGGGTCGTACCCTTTGAGCCTTGAAGGGCTGCTTTGCGCCAGCCAACAAGTGGTGTCATGCATGGTTAAAAGTTCCCCACAATAAAGTCCTTCAAACGCCCAAATGCCGATTTCACCGAACCGGACTTCTGGGCCACCTTGTAGCCACGCATGCGGGCCATGCGGGCCTCTTCCAGCAGGCCCATGACGGTGGCAGCACGGGGCTGCGCAACCATCTCGGCCAGGGTGCCGGAATACTTGGGAATGCCGCGTCGCACGGGCTTGAGGAAGATGTCTTCCCCCAGCTCCACCATGCCCGGCATCACCGCGCTGCCGCCCGTCAGCACAATGCCCGACGACAGCACCTCCTCATAACCAGACTCGCGGATGACTTGCTGCACCAGCGAGAAAATTTCTTCGACGCGTGGCTCGATCACGCCAGCCAGCGCCTGCTTGCTCAACAGGCGCGGGCCCCGGTCACCCAGACCGGGCACATCGACCTGCGTGTCCGGATCGGCCAGCAGCTGCTTGGCGCAGCCGCTCTCGACCTTGATGTCCTCGGCGTCCTTGGTCGGCGTGCGCAGCGCCATCGCGATATCGCTGGTGATCAGGTCACCGGCAATCGGGATCACTGCGGTGTGGCGGATCGCGCCACCGGTGAAGATCGACACATCGGTGGTGCCCGCGCCGATATCGACCACGCACACGCCCAGCTCGCGCTCGTCATCGGTCAGCACCGCCTGGCTGGAGGCG
Source organism: Comamonas sp. B-9 (assembly GCF_000410635.1). Taxonomy (NCBI): domain Bacteria; kingdom Pseudomonadati; phylum Pseudomonadota; class Betaproteobacteria; order Burkholderiales; family Comamonadaceae; genus Comamonas; species Comamonas sp. B-9. The sequence continues at coordinate 26,060 of NZ_KE148544.1, read as the reverse complement.
AGCGGGTTGAGCAGCAGCTGCTCGACTTCCAGCCCGCAGCGGCGCACGCATTTGATGATGTTCTCGGCCGCGCTTTGCGCCCCGGTCACGATATGGATCTTGGACTCCAGGCGCAGACCGCTCATGCCGATGGGCTCGCGCACATCCTGGCCGTCGATCGCAAACTCCTGGGGCTCGACCAGCAGCAGGCGCTGGTCCGAGGGGATGTTGATCGCCTTGGCGGTGTCGAGCACGCGCGCCACATCGGCCGCCGAGACTTCCTTGTCCTTGACCGCCACCATGCCGCTGGAGTTGATGCCGCGGATATGGCTGCCGGTGATGCCGGTGTAGACGCGCTGGATGTTCAGGTCGGCCATCAGCTCGGCCTCCTTGAGCGCCTGCTGGATGCTCTGCACCGTCGCATCGATGTTCACCACCACACCGCGCTTGAGCCCGTTGCTGGGCGCCACGCCCAGTCCTGCCAGCTTGAGCTCCCCATTGCCCAGCACCTCGGCGACGACCACCATGATCTTGGCGGTGCCGATGTCCAGGCCGACGACCACGTCTTTGCTATCTCGCGCCATAGTCAGTAGCCCTCGCTGATCAAGTGATTGGTATGGTTCATGTTTCGCATCTCTGTGTTTTATTTTTTGACTGGCGCCCGGCCCGCTGCCGAGGTGCCCGTGGTCACCCCTTGCATGCGCACCGCATAGCCCCCCGCATGGCGCAGATCCGCCGACGTCAGCGATGCCACGCTGCGTCTGTAGGTACCGGTGACTTCAGGCAAAGATTCAACAAATTTACGTACCCGCTCGCTCAGGACATCCTCCCGGCCCTGGCCCATCTCGATGACTGCGCCCGACTGCAAAGTGGCCTTCCAGCTGCCGCTGTTCGACTCGGCCAGCGCCACCAGCGCGTTGTCGAGCTTGGCGTAGATGGGCGCGAGCGCGCGGAACATGGCCAGCACCTCTTGCGAGCGCCCAGCCGGGCCCGACAGGTGCGGCAGGTGCAGCAGATCGGGGTCGGCCGAGTCGCCTTCAAACATCTGGCCTTCGCTGTTGAGCAGGCGGGACTCGCCCTCTGCGCCCCAGATCGCCGTGGCATCCTGCTCGGTGATCGTCACCGCCAAGGTGCTGGGGAACTCGCGCTTGATGCGCGCCTGGCGCACCCAGGGCGCCTGCTCGAAGATCCGGCGCGTCTCATCGAGGTCCATCGTGAAGAAGTTGCCCTTCAAGGACGGCATCACATTGGCCTGCAGCGACACGGCGCTGTTGTGTTCGAGCTCGCCCTGCACCACGATGCGCGCAATGCTCAGCGCCGGATGGTGGATGGCCCAGCGCACCCCAGCCAGCACCAGCAACGCGCCGCAGCCGAGGAACAATGCCGTGGCCAGCATGTTCATCAGCTTGACGTCGAAGGGGACTGGCATGGTCTGCTCCATGGATCTCATCTCCTTGTCTTAGAGCTCCGCACCCTGGGCGGCATCGCTCGATGCATTGGCCAGCAGGTGCAAACACAGGTCTTCATAGCTCATGCCGGTGGCACGGGCGGCCATCGGCACCAGCGAATGGCTGGTCATGCCCGGCGAGGTATTGATCTCCAGCAGGAAGAGCTGCTGGTCCGAAGCCCGCACCATCACATCGGCACGCGACCAGCCCCGGCAGCCCAGGGTGCGGAAGGCCTTTTCCGCCAGGTCGCGGATCGCCGCTTCCATCTCGTCTGGCAACTCGCTGGGGCAGAAATACTGGGTGGTGTCGGTGAAGTACTTGTTCTGGTAGTCGTAGTTGCCTTCGGGCGCGACGATCTTGATCACCGGCAGTGCCTTGGCGCTGCGGCCCTGGCCCAGCACGGCACACGTCGTTTCCATGCCTTCGATGAACTGCTCGCACAGCACTTCGGGGTCGTAGCGGGAGGCCAGCGCATAGGCCTGGGCGCATTCTTCGGGGCTGCTGATCTTGGACAGGCCAATGGTCGAGCCCTCGCGTGCGGGCTTGACGATCATTGGCGCGCCCAGTGCGGCCAGCGCATCGCGCGTGTCCTGCTCGCTGGCTGCCATGCGCCACTCGGGGGTGGACAGGCCTTCAAAGCGCCAGATGCGCTTGGTCATGATCTTGTCCATCGCGATGCTCGAGGCCATCACGCCCGGGCCGGTGTAGGGAATGCCCAGCAGCTCCAGCGCGCCCTGCACCGTGCCGTCTTCGCCATGGCGGCCATGCAGCGCGATGAAGCAGCGCGCAAAGCCTTGCTTGCGCAGCTCGCCCAGGTCCTGCTGCGAGGGGTCAAACGCATGCGCATCCACACCCTTGGACTGCAGCGCAGCGAGCACGCCCTTGCCGGACATCAGCGACACCTCGCGCTCTGCCGAGCTCCCGCCCATCAGCACCGCGACCTTGCCCAAGGCCTTCACATCAATATTGTTCATGGTTTCACTCATACCGCGCTCCCCTGCGGCGCTACACGCTCTTGCCCACCCGCCAATGCCATCACCTTGGCGGCCACCGCACCAATCGACCCCGCGCCCATGCACAGCAGCACGTCGCCGTCCTGCGCCTGGTCCAGAATCTGCTGGGGCAGGCTGCTGATCTGCTCGACAAACACCGGCTCGACCTTGCCAGCCACCCGCACCGCGCGGGCCAGCGCGCGGCTGTCGGCCGCCACGATGGGCGTCTCACCAGCGGCATACACCTCGGCCAGCAGCACCGCATCGGCGCCGCCCAGCACCTGGACAAAGTCCTCAAAGCAATCCCGCGTGCGGGTGTAGCGGTGCGGCTGGAAGGCCAGCACCAGCCGGCGGCCCGGAAACGCGCCGCGCGCGGCCGCAATGGTGGCAGCCATTTCGACAGGGTGATGTCCGTAATCGTCAATAACCGTCAACTCGCCGCCGTTGGGCAGCTGGGCCTGGCCATAACGCTGAAAACGGCGCCCCACACCCTTGAAGCCTTGCAGCGCCCGCTGCAGCGCTGCGTCATCGATGCCGATGGCAGCCGCCACACCGACCACGGCCAGCGCATTGAGCACGTTGTGCTCGCCAGGCAGGTTCAGCACCACCTCCAGATCGGGCAAGGGCTGGGCCAGGCGGCGCTGCACGGAAAAGCGCATCTGGCCGTTGTCGGCCTGCAGGTTCACAGCGCGGATCTGGGCGTTCTCGCCCAGGCCGTAGGTCGTGACCTTGCAGGCCACGCGCTCGATGATGTCGCCAACGGCCGGGCTGTCGATGCAGACCACGGCATTGCCATAAAACGGCATGCGGTTCAAAAAATCGACAAAGGCTGTCTTGAGCCGGCCAAAGTCATGGCCATAGGTGTCCATGTGGTCGGCATCGATGTTCGTGACCACCGCCATCACCGGCAGCAGGTTCAGGAACGAGGCATCGGATTCGTCCGCCTCGACCACGATGTACTCACCACTGCCCAGGCGTGCATTGGCGCCGGCGCTGTTGAGCTTGCCGCCAATGACAAAGGTCGGGTCCAGACCGGCTTCGGCCAGCACGCTGGTCACCAGGCTGGTGGTGGTCGTCTTGCCATGGGTGCCGGCAATCGCGATGCCCTTGCGCAGGCGCATCAGCTCAGCGAGCATCAGCGCGCGCGGCACCACCGGAATGCCCATGGCCCGGGCGGCCACCACTTCGGGGTTGTCGGCCTGCACCGCCGTCGATGTCACCACCGCCTGAGCCTGGGCGATATGCGCGGCATCATGGCCCACAAAGGTGGTGATACCGGCATCGCGCAGATGCGCCATGGTGCTGCTGTCCGACAGGTCCGAGCCCGAGACCACATAGCCCAGGTTGTGCAGCACTTCGGCAATGCCGCTCATGCCGGCACCGCCGATACCTACAAAATGAATGCGTTGGATGGCGTGTTTCATCGTGCCACCTCCACGCAGGCATCCGCCACTGCTTGGGCGGCTTCCAATTTCTGCATTTTCTTTGCCTTTTGGGCCATGTCCACCAGGCCCGTCCGCTGCATATTCTCTAGCATCTGAGCCAGGTTTTCCGGGGTCAACACGCTTTGTTGCACCAACCAGCCGGCGCCGGCATCCACCAGAAAGCGCGCATTGGCCGTCTGGTGGTCATCCACCGCCGCCGGAAACGGCACAAACACCGCCGCAGCCCCCACAGCGGCCAGCTCGGTCACCGTGCTGGCGCCTGCGCGGCAGACGATGACATCGGCATCCGCATAGGCCTTGGCCGCATCGTCGATAAAGGGGGTGAGGCTCGCTTGCACACCAGCGGCTGCGTAATTGGCCTGCAGTGCATCGATCTGCTTGGCGCCGCTTTGGTGCGTGACCACCGGGCGGGTCTCGGGTGCCATCCGCGCCAGCGCCTTAGGGACCACCTCGTTCAAGGCCTTGGCGCCCAGGCTGCCGCCCACCACCAGCAGCTGCAGCGGGCCACTGCGGCCGGCAAAGCGCTCAGCAGGTTCTGGCTGCTGCAGGAACTCGGCGCGCAGCGGGTTGCCCACCCACTGGCCGCCGTCAATCGCATGGGGAAAGGCGCTGAACACGCGCTGGGCCATGCGGGCCAGCAGCTTGTTGGCCATGCCCGGCACCGAGTTCTGCTCATGCAGCACGATGGGCACACCGGCCAGCTTGGCCGCCAGGCCGCCGGGCACGGTGATGTAGCCGCCCATGCCCACAACCACATCGGGGCGGACCTTGCGCAGCACGGCGCGCGCCTGCTGCAAGGCCTTCAACAAGCGCAGCGGCATGCCGACCAGGGACATGAGCCCCTTGCCACGCACGCCCGAGAACGCCACCCGCTCCAGCGCAAAGCCCTGGGGCGGCACGAGGCGCTCCTCCATGCTGTCGGGCGCGCCCAGCCAGTGCACGGTCCAGCCACGGCTGCGCAGCTCCTGGGCCACGGCCAGGCCGGGGAAAATATGGCCGCCGGTGCCGCCTGCCATGATCAGTGCCGTCTTGCCGCTCATGATCGCGCCCCCCCGGCACCCATGGCCTTGTTTTCGCAATCGATGCGCAGCACGATGGCAATCGCCACCAGGTTCATCAAGATGGCAGAGCCGCCGAAACTCATCAGCGGCAGGGTCAGGCCCTTGGTGGGCAAGGCGCCCAGGTTCACACCGGCATTGATGAAGGTCTGAAAGCCCAGCCAGATCGCAATACCCTGCGCCACCAAGCCGGAGAAGATGCGGTCCATGCGGATCGCCTGGCGGCCGATCTCGACAATGCGGCGGATCATGAAGAAGAACAGACCCAAGAGCGCAATGATGCCCACCAGGCCCAGTTCCTCGCCGATCACCGCCAGCAAGAAGTCGGTATGCGCCTCGGGCAGCCAGTGCAGCTTCTCGACGCTGCCGCCCAGGCCCACGCCAAAGATCTCGCCCCGGCCAATCGCAATCAGCGAATGCGAGAGCTGGTAGCCCTTGCCCAGCGCATGCTTTTCGCTCCAGGGATCGAGGTAGGCAAAAATCCGTTCGCGCCGCCATTCGGAGGTCATCACGATCAGCGCAAAGGCTGCTACCAGCACCAGCGCGATCAGGAAGAACATGCGGGCATTGACGCCGCCCAGGAACAGGATGCCCATGGCGATCACGGCGATCACCATGAAGGCGCCCATGTCGGGCTCGGCCAGCAGCAGCGCGCCGACGATACCCACGGCCAGCCCCATCGGCAGCACGGCGCGGAAGAAGCGCTCCTTGACCTCCATCTTGCGCACCATGTAATCGGCGGCATACATGATGACCGCGATCTTGGCCAGCTCGGAGGGCTGGAAGTTCATGATGCCCAGCGACAGCCAGCGGCGCGCGCCGTTGACCACCGTGCCCACATGCGGAATCAGCACTGCAATCAGCAGCAGGATCGAGGCAATGAACAGCCAGGGCGCCCAGTGCTCCCAGACCTTCATCGGGATCTGGAAGGTGAGCACCGCCGCCACAAAGCCCAGCCCCACACTCATCAGGTGGCGCTGGAAGAAGTAGTAATGCGCGATCTTGCCGAAGCGCGGGTTGTCCGGCATCGCGATCGAGGCCGAGAACACCATGACGATGCCCCAGGACAGAATGGCCACCACCAGCCAGATCAGCACCTGGTCGGCACCAAAGATATTGGTGGTGTTCGATGGCGTCTGGCGGTACTCATTGCCACCCACGCGCACCGGCAGGATATCCACAGGCTTTTCCCCGGCCGGCTTGAACCAGCCCGAGAACCTGCTGCGCAGTCCGGTATCGGCGCTCATGGCTGCACCTCCAGGCTGGTACCGCGCTCTTCGGCCAGCGCCGCAACGGCCTGGCAGAAGACTTCGGCGCGTTGGCCGTAGTTTTGGAACATGTCAAAGCTGGCGCAGGCCGGCGACATCAGCACCGCGTCGCCTGCGACCGCCTTCTGGCTGGCCAGCAGCACGGCCTCATCCATGCTGGGCGCGTGCAGCAGCGGCACACCGGTGTCGGCCAGTGCGGCCTCGATCAGCGGCGCATCGCGGCCAATCAGCACCACGGCGCGCGCATAGCGCAGCACGGGCGCGGCCAGCGGCGAAAAATCCTGGCCCTTGCCCTCACCGCCCAGGATCAGCACGATGCGGCGCTCGGCACCCAGGCCCATCAGCGCGGCCACTGTGGCGCCCACATTGGTGCCCTTGCTGTCGTCAAAATATTCCACATCGCTGACGATGCCGATGGGCTCGACCCGGTGGCGCTCGCCCCGGTACTCACGCAGGCCAAACAGCATCGGCGCAAAACCGGCGCCTGCCGCATGGCCCAGCGCCAGCGCGGCCAGCGCATTCATCGCGTTGTGGCGGCCCCGGATGCGCAGCGCATCGGCGGGCATCAGCCGCTGCAGGAACACATCGTCAGCAGCCGCCTGGTTGCGCTTGTTGCTGGCACTGTTGCCATCGTCCTGCGCACGCACCAGCCAGGCCATGCCATTGACCACGTCCAGACCGTAGTCACCCACTTGCGTGGGCAGATCCAGGCCAAAGCTGATGTGGGGGCGCAGTTGGGGGCGCTGCAGCTTGACACGCACGGGCGGCGGCAGCATGGCCATCACGGCCGGGTCGTCGCGGTTGAGCACCATCAGCGCATCGCTGCCAAAAATCTTGGCCTTGGCGCCTGCATAGGCCTCCATGCTGCCATGCCAGTCCAGGTGGTCCTGGCTGATATTGAGCACGGTCGCTGCCGTCGGGTTGAAGGCATGCGCATCTTCGAGCTGGAAGCTCGACAGCTCCAACACCCAGGCCTGGGGCAGGCTCTGGGCATCGATATGCTGCGACAGCGTATCGAGCAGGCTGGGGCCGATATTGCCGGCCACGGCCGTGGTCATGCCGGCATGCGCGAGCAATTGCCCCGTGAGCGACGTGACCGTGGTCTTGCCATTGGTCCCCGTGATGGCCAGCACCTTGGGCGCATAGCCATGCGCCTGGGCCAGCGACTGCAGGGCCAGGCTGAAAAGATCCAGCTCGCCGCTGACCGGCAAGCCAATGGCGCGCGCCGCATCAACGACGGGGGCTACGGTTTCGGGGCTCAGGCCAGGCGAACGGTAGACCACGCGCACCGGCTGGCCATCGACCAGCGCGGCGGACAAGGCACCGGCGACAAAACGCACCTCCGGCAGCTCGCTGCGCAGCTGCGCCAAATGGGATGGCGCATCGCGCGTATCCGCCACCGTGACCTGGGCGCCGCAACGCACGCACCAGCGCGCCATCGCCAGACCCGAGATACCCAAACCCAGCACCAGCACCTGCTGCCCTTGCAGTGGATGCTCCTGCCCTTGGGGCCACTGTGCGGGCACCGGCGCATAGACCACCTCGGCCTCCTGGGGCTGTACATCCACCGCGGTCACCTCGCTGCTGGCAGCGTCGGACATGCCAGGATCGGCAAAGATCTGCGCGACAAAGGCCGCCGCATCCTTGGCGGCCGTCAGGGTCGACACATCGGGCACCGGGGCCATGTCCACCGCCGAGGCGTCGGCCGGTGGAGTCACTGCAGCATCGCCGGCCACCACGGCTGCAGCATCCGCTGCGGCCTCCAGCGCGGCCTCATCCATCGTCAAGGCCGCATCCGTGGTCGCAAGCGCCGGTGCCTGGGCATCATCGCCAGGCGCTGCCACCTCAGGCTGCAACGCGGCAGGCTGCGCCAGCTCAGCCGCAGCCACCGGCACTACCGCTGGCGCCAGGGGCGCAGCTGCGGCTTCTGCCAAAGGGTCAAGGGGGTGGAGGTGCTCGGTTGACATGGTGCTCACCGCAGCTTCAAGGTAGACAGACCGATCAGACACAGCAGCATCGTGATGATCCAGAAACGCACAACGACCTGGGTTTCACGCCAGCCGCTCTTTTCAAAATGGTGGTGCAAGGGGGCCATCTTCAACAGGCGCCGGCCTTCGCCATAGCGCTTCTTGGTGTACTTGAACCAGACCACCTGCATCATCACCGACACCGCTTCGGCCACAAAGATGCCACCCATGATGGCCAGCACAATCTCCTGGCGAACGATCACCGCGATCGTGCCCAGCGCGCCGCCCAGAGCCAGCGCGCCCACATCGCCCATGAAGACCTGGGCCGGGTGGGTGTTGAACCACAGGAAAGCCAGGCCCGCGCCCGTCATCGCGCAGCAGAACACCAGCAGCTCACCGGTGCCGCCAATGTGCGGGAACAGCAGGTAGCGCGAGAAATTCACGCTGCCGGTCACATAGGCGAACACGCCCAGGGCCGAGCCGACCATCACCACCGGCATGATGGCCAGGCCGTCAAGCCCGTCGGTTAGGTTGACGGCATTGCTCGCGCCCACGATGACCAGGTAGGTCATGATCACAAAGCCCAGCACGCCCAGCGGGTAGTTCACCTGCTTGAAGAAGGGCACCATCAGGCCGGCGTTGGGTGGCAGATCGAGCGAGAAGCCCGACTGCACCCAACTAACGAACAGGCTCCAGACCTCGGCATTGGTGTTTTCCGAGATGCAGAACACCAGGGCCAGCGCGGAGGCCAGGCCCAGCACCGACTGCCAGAAATACTTCTCGCGCGAGCGCATGCCTTCGGGGTCCTTGTTGACCACCTTGCGCCAGTCGTCCACCCAGCCAATGGCACCAAAGCCCCAGGTGACGATCAGCACGATCCAGACAAAGCGGTTGGACAGGTCAAACCACAGCACGGTCGAGATGGTGATCGCCAGCAGTATCAAAACGCCGCCCATCGTCGGGGTGCCGCTCTTGCTCAAATGGCTTTGCATCGCATAGCCCCGGATGGGCTGGCCGATCTTCAGCGCCGACAAGGTACGGATGACCTTGGGGCCGGCCACCAGGCCGATCACCAGCGCCGTCATCGCCGCCATCACCGCGCGGAAGGTCAGGTACTGGAAGATGCGCAAAAAGCCGAACTCGGGCGAGAGGCTTTGCAACCAGCTGGCGAGCACAATCAGCATGCGGCCTCCTCATGGGCGCTCAGGCCCTTGTCTGCGCACGACTGCATCGCCTGCACCACTTGCTCCATCTTCATGAACCGCGAACCTTTGACCAACACACTGCCCAACTGAGGCATCAACTTGCACACCGCATCCTGCAAGGCAGGCATGCTCTCGAAATGCTGAGCGCCTTCACCAAAGGCCTCGGCGGCCGACTGGCTTTGGGCGCCCAAAGTAAACAACTGGACGATGCCATGCTGCTTGGCCAGCGCACCGGCCTCGGCATGGAACTGGGGCCCTTGGTCGCCCACCTCGCCCATATCACCCAGCACCAAGAGCTGGGCGGCTGGCAGCTCGGCCAGCACCTCGATCGCGGCCTGCACCGAATCCGGGTTGGCGTTGTAGCTGTCATCGACCACCGTCAGGCTGCGGCCGGCGACGGGCAGGGCCAGCGCGCGCGAACGGCCCTTGACCGGCTCGAACGCCGACAGGCCCTGGGCAATGGCGGCCAGCGGCACACCGGCGGCATGGGCGCAAGCAGCGGCGGCCAAGGCATTGCGCACGTTGTGGCGGCCGGCAATCTGCAGCACCACGGGCGCAGCGCCACCGGGCAGGTGCAGCTGCAAATGCCAGGCACCCTCTTGCCACTGCACATCGCTGGCAAAAGCCTGGGCGCCATCGGCCTGCTCACCAAAGAGGCAGGTGGCCCGGCCGGCAGCCAACTCTTGCCACAAGGGGGTGTAGGTATCGCCAGCAGGGAACACCGCCACGCCATCGGCCGGCAGCGCGGCGAGCACGCTGCC
>NZ_KE148544.1:15316-15876 GCF_000410635.1 Comamonas sp. B-9 | reverse complement strand
GTTGACCAGCGCCACCTGGGGCTGCGCCATCGCGGCGAGCACGGCGATTTCGCCTGGGTGGTTCATGCCCAGCTCGACCACAGCAGCGCGGTGCGCAGCCGTCAGGCCCAGCAGGGTCAGCGGCACGCCGATCTCGTTGTTCAGGTTGCCACGCGTGGCCCAGGCGGCATCGCCCGCATGGGCGCGCAGGATCGACGCCAGCATCTGGGTCACCGTGGTCTTGCCATTGCTGCCCGTCACCGCAATCAGCGGCAGCGGGAACTGCGCACGCCAGCCCGTGGCCAGCGCGCCCAGCGCCGCCAGGGTATCGGGCACCACAATGCCGGGCAGGCCAGCCTCGGCCGGGTCGGCATGGCACAGCGCGGCCGCTGCACCTGCGGCCTGGGCCTGGGCCAGAAACTGGTTGGCATCAAAGCGCTCACCCTTGAGCGCCACAAACAAATCGCCCGCCTGCAGGCTGCGCGAGTCCGAGTGGACACGCAGCAGCGGCACAGCACCATCCCCCACCAGCCGGGCCTGGGGGACAAGGGGCTCAATGAAGCCCAGCGCCTGCTGCAGGG
>NZ_KE148544.1:0-15208 GCF_000410635.1 Comamonas sp. B-9 | reverse complement strand
CCTTGCCGGCCAGCAGCACCACATCCTGGCTGGCTGCACGCAGCAGCACCTCTTCGATGGCGGCCGCGCGGTCGGCCTGTACATGCCAATGCGCACTGGGCGTCATGCCGCGCAGAATGTCGTCGATGATGGCCTGGGGCTGCTCGCCGCGCGGGTTGTCGCTGGTCACGACCACCTCGTCGGCACCGGCCTGGGCAATGCGGCCCATCAGCGGGCGCTTGCCGGCATCGCGGTTGCCGCCACAGCCAAACACGCACCACAGCTGGCCGCCGCGCTGCGCAGCCAGCGGGCGCAGCGCCTGCAAGGCCTTGTCCAGCGCATCGGGGGTGTGGGCGTAATCGATGGCCACCAGCGGCGCACCGGCCTGGCTGACCTGCTCCATGCGCCCGGGCACTGCTGCCAGCACCGCGCAGGCTTGTGCAGCCTGCTGCAAGCTGGCTCCCAGCACGCGCAGGCTGGCCATCACCTGCAGCAGGTTGAGCACGTTGTACTGGCCAATCACCTGGCTGTGCAGGGTCACGGCAGCGGCTTCGGCGCCCGCCTCTACAACCTCGAACACCAGACCACGTTCGCCCGCGCGGATGGCCTGGGCAGACAGACGGGCCTGGCTGGGCTTATCCACGGAGACAGTCCACAGATCCAGCGCGCCACCGGCCAGGGATGCCGCCAGTGCCGCGCCCCGGGCGTCGTCCAGGTTGACCACAGCCGATTGAAGGCCGGACCAGTGGAACAGCGCTTCCTTGGCGGCCCAGTAGGCATCCATGCTGCCGTGGTAGTCCAGATGGTCCTGGGTGAAATTCGTGAAAATGGCCAGCCGTATGCGCGTGCCGGCCAGGCGGTGCTCGGCAATGCCGATGGACGAGGCCTCGATCGCGCAAGCGCCATAGCCGGCATCGGCAAAGCCGCGGAAGGCGCGCTGCAGCAGCACAGGATCAGGGGTGGTCATGCCGGTCACATCGAGCTGGTGCGGCGGAATGCCCACGCCCAGGGTGCCGACCATCGCGCAGCCCCGGTGCGGCAGCACACCAGCTTCGCAGAGATGGCTCACCGCCTGGGCCAGCCACCAGCTGATGCTGGTCTTGCCATTGGTACCTGTCACGGCCAGCACATCGAGCTGCTCGCTGGGCTGGCCAAACCAGGCGCTGGCCATCGGGCCAGTGGCAGCCTTCAAATCGGCCATCGCAGCAACGGGCATGCCTTGCAGATCAAATTGTTCCAGGCCAGCCTGCTCGACCAGGCAGGCGGCCGCGCCGCGCTGCACGGCCTGGGCCACATAGGCCCGGCCGTCGTTGACGCCGCCGGGCCAGGCGATAAAGGCGTCGCCCGCTTGCACCTGGCGGCTGTCGGTGTGCAGGGTGCCGCCACACACACGCTCGCGCAGCCACTCCACGGCCGCGGCGGTGCTTGTGACCGTGGTCACGCTGGTGGTGTTGTGGGTGGTGGTGCTCATAGCGGCTCCTCCACATCGTTGGCCACAATCTGCGGCTTGACCGACATATCGGGCTGCACGCCCATCAGGCGCAGGGTCTGCTGCACCACTTCGCTGAACACCGGGCCAGCGACGGTACCGCCATAAAAGCTACCCTGGCTGGGCTCGTCGACCATCACGGCCACGATGATGCGCGGGTTCTCGATCGGTGCAATGCCGGTGAACCAGGCGCGGTACTTGCCTGCGGCATAGCCCCGGCCCTGCTGCTTGCGGGCCGTACCCGACTTGCCGCCGATGGAGTAGCCCACGGTCTGCGCCTTCTGGCCGGTACCACCGGGGCCGGCAGCCATCCACAGCATGTGGCGCACCAACTCGGCGGTCTTCTTCGAGAACACCGGCGTGCCCGCAGGGCGGCCCGTGCGCTTGAGCATGGTCGCCGGGATCACATTGCCGTCGTTCGAGAACACGGTGTAGGAGCGCGCCATCTGGAACAGCGAAGCCGACAGGCCGTAGCCGTAGGAGATGGTGGCCTGCTCGACCGGCTTCCAGGTCTTCCAGGGACGCAGGCGGCCACTGGCCGCGCCCGGGAAGGCGATCTGGGGCTTTTGCCCATAACCCAGCGCCGAGTGCACATTCCACATCTCTTGGGGCGTCATCTTCTGCGCCACCTTGAGCGCGCCCACGTTGGAGGACTTCTGGATCACGCCATCCACCGTCAGCGCACCATAGTTGTGGGTGTCGCTGATCGTGAAGCCGCCGATCGCATAGCGCCCGGGGGTGGTGTCGATGATCGTGGTGTTCTTGACCCGGCCCAGCTCCAGCGCCGTGCCCACGGTGATGGGCTTCATCGTCGAGCCGGGCTCAAAGGTGTCGGTAATCGCGCGGTTACGCAGCTGCTCGCCGGTCAGGCGCGAGCGGTTGTTCGGGTCGTAGCTGGGATAGTTGGCCAGCGCCAGCACTTCGCCGGTGTGGGCATCCATCACCACCACGCTACCGGCCTTGGCCTTGAAGGCGGCCACCTGGTCGCGCAGCTTCTGGTAGGCGAAGAACTGCACCTTGCTGTCGATGGACAGCTGGATGTCCTGGCCCTCTTGCGGCGGCGTCTCCACGCCGACGCCTTCGACGATGCGGCCCAGGCGGTCCTTGATCACGCGGCGCGAGCCGGCCTTGCCGCCCAGCTCGGTGTTGAAGGCCAGCTCCATGCCTTCCTGGCCCTGGTCTTCCACATTGGTAAAGCCCACGACGTGGGCTGCGGATTCACCTTCGGGGTACTGGCGCTTGTATTCCTTGCGCAGGTAGATGCCCTTGACATCCAGCGCCTTGATCTTCTGCCCGATGTCCCAATCGAGCTGCCGCTTGATCCAGACAAAGGACTTGTCCTCATCGGCCAGCTTGGCATCGAGTTGCGCCAGCGGCATGCCCATCAGCTTGGCGATCTCGCCAATCTTGGCCTTGATCGCCGGATCGGCCTGGTCCACATCTTCGGGAATCGCCCAGATGCTGGCAGCAGGCACGCTGGAGGCCAGAATCAGGCCATTGCGGTCGAGGATGCGGCCCCGGTTGGCCGGCAGCTCAATCGTGCGGGCAAAGCGCACTTCGCCCTGGCGCAGGAAGAAATCGTTGCCGATGACCTGCACATAGGCGGCGCGGCCAATCAGGCCGGTAAAGGCCAGCGCCAGGCCAATCATGATGAAGCGGCTGCGCCACATCGGCGTGCGCTCGGCCAGCAGCGGGCTGGTGGAGTAGCGCATGTCCTTGCTCATGGTGCCACGCCTCCGGTGCCAGGCTCGGGCACATAGACGGTGACGGCCGGCGTGGCCGTCTGCATGCCCCATTTGTCACGCGCGAGCTGCTCCAGGCGCAGCGGCGTGGCCTGGGCGCGCTTTTCCACCTGCAGGCGCTGGTGGTCCGTCTCCAGCTGGCGTGACTCGGCCAGTGCGCGGTCGAGTTCGGTGAACAGCTTGCGCGATTCATACTGCGACTGCACCAGCGCCATCGCGCTGAGGATCGTCACCATGAGCAGCAGAATGTTCAGGCGCAGCAGCACAGCCACCCCCTGTTGCATGGTCCGGGCAGGCAGCGGTGCATCATGCCGCCACCTCGGTGCGTTCGGCCACCCGCATCACCGCACTGCGGGCGCGTGGGTTGGCCGAGACTTCTGCCTCACTGGGTTTGATGCGCTCGAGCGCCTTGAGCAGCATGGGCTTGGGCGCGGCAAAGGGTGCGCGGCGGTCGAACACCTCTTTGGAATGCTTGGCGATGAACTGCTTGACGATGCGGTCTTCCAGCGAGTGGAAGCTGATCACCACCAGGCGACCGCCGGGAGCGAGCACCCGCAGGCTGGCCTCTAGCGCCTGTTCGAGCTCTTCGAGCTCGGCATTAATGAAAATCCGAAGAGCCTGGAATGTCCGCGTAGCTGGATTTTGCCCAGCCTCGCGGGTCTTGACTGCGCCAGCCACGAGCTCGGCCAGATCGGCAGTGGTGGCGACTGGCGAGCCAGCCTCCCGCCGCGCAACAATCGCCTTTGCAATGGGCCCAGCAAACCGTTCTTCACCGAAGTCACGAATCACCTCCGCTATTTGCTGTGTTTCCGCCTCTTGCAACCACTCGGCCACACTCTGGCCTCGGGTGGTGTCCATGCGCATGTCGAGCGGGCCATCGAAGCGGAAACTGAAGCCGCGCTCGGGACTGTCGATCTGCGGGGAGCTGACCCCCAGATCCAGCAGCACACCCGCCACCGAAGCGGCAGGCAGCTGCGCCATGTGGCTGAAGCCCTCATGGCGAATGGCAAACCGGGCGTCGTCAATCTTGCCGGCCTCGGCAATCGCCTCCACGTCCTTGTCAAAAGCAATGAGCCGGCCCTGGGCCGGCAGCTTGGACAGCACCAGGCGGGAGTGCCCGCCTCTGCCGAAGGTCCCATCGACAAAGACCGGGTCCATCTCGACCCTGGCTTCCAACAAGGCGTCCACGGCCTCGTTGAGCAAGACAGTGGTGTGCAGGTAGTTCTTGGTTTCCACATGCACCTCAGAATGCAAAGTTATCCAGGGCGTCGGGCGGCAGATTCTGCAGGGCTTCGGCCTCCTGCTTCTCGTACGTCGCCTTGTCCCACAATTCAAAATGGCTGCCCATCCCCATCAGGATCGCGTCCTTGGTGATGTTGGCCGCAGCACGCAGCTCGGGGGACACCAGCACACGGCCGGTGCCATCCATCTCCACATCCATCGCGCTACCCAGAAAAATCCGCTTGAGCACCTGCTCGCCCATCTTGACCTGCGCCATGCGCGCGCTGAAAACTGCCCAGGCATCCTGCGGGAAGATCATCAGGCAACCATGGGGGTGGCGGGTAATGGTGAGCGTGGGTCCGGGCTTCGTCAGCGCGTCGCGATGCCGGGTCGGTATCGATAACCGACCTTTCGCATCAAGACTGAGTGAGGAAGCTCCTTGAAACACGGTGTGGACTCTGGTTGGGGTTTCGGAGGGAGTAAGTGCACTTTTTCCCACAAAACTGCACTTTTCCCCACTGTATCAGGAATTCCAGATCGCGCCACACTTCAACACAATGATTTGCAATGAAAATACAAGTAAATCAATAACTTATAACGCACTTCGAGCAAAAATCGCTCTGAAATTCTTCTTATTTGATAGGCACTTACAATCGCCTCTATATCCAGACTCTTAGCAAAATTGACGCCATCAGGGATTAGCATCTGATCGTCTTTTGTTACAAAACTAGATGTTCTCCTACAGGCCCAGATGCGGCGGCTGGCCGAAAAGCAAGTGCCCGCCAACATGGGCGGGCACGCGGTTCAGAATGCGCGCTGCCGCGCACCTTATGGCTAGAGGATATAACGCGATAAATCCTCGTTTTGGCTCAACGAGCCCAGGCGCTGGTCCACATAGGCGGCGTCAATCACCACCGTCTGCCCACCCAGCTTGGCGGCCCCAAAGCTGATCTCTTCGAGCAGGCGCTCCATCACCGTCGCCAGGCGGCGCGCGCCGATGTTCTCGGTGCGCTCATTGACGTCAAAGGCGATGCGCGCCAGGCGCGTGATGCCATCGGCCTCAAACTGCAGCGTCACGCCTTCGGTGGCCAGCAGCGCTTCGTACTGCTTGATCAGCGATGCATGGGTCTGCGTCAGAATGGCCTCGAAATCCTGCACCGACAGCGAGCCGAGCTCGACGCGGATCGGGAAACGCCCTTGCAGCTCGGGGATCAGGTCGCTGGGCTTGGCCAGGTGAAAGGCGCCCGAGGCAATAAACAGGATGTGGTCGGTCTTCACAATGCCGTACTTGGTCGACACCGAAGTGCCTTCGACCAGGGGCAGCAGATCGCGCTGCACGCCCTGGCGCGAGACATCGCTGCCGCTGGTTTCCTGGCGCGTAGCGACCTTGTCGATCTCGTCGATGAAGACGATGCCGTTTTGCTCGAGGTTCTCGATGGCCCGGGATTTGACATCTTCCTCGTTCACCAGCTTGGCCGCCTCCTCATCGGTGATCAGCTGCAGCGCTTCGCTGATCTTGAGCTTGCGGACCTTGCGCTTTTCCTGGCCCATCTGGCTGAACATGCCGCGCAGCTGCTCGGCCATCTCCTCCATGCCCTGGGGGCCCATGATCTCGAGCTGGGGCTTGGCCTCGGCCACCTCGATGTCAATTTCCTTATCATTGAGCTCACCCTGGCGCAGCTTCTTGCGGAACACCTGGCGCGTGCTGGTATCGGGCGTGGCCTCAGCGGTGCGGGCGGGTGGCAGCAGCGCATCCAGAATGCGCTCTTCGGCGGCGTCCTCGGCACGCACGCGCAGCTTCTTCACGTCCGATGCGCGGGTCTGTTTGACGGCCACCTCGGCCAGATCGCGGATGATGGCATCCACATCCTTGCCCACATAGCCCACCTCGGTGAACTTGGTCGCCTCGACCTTGATGAAGGGCGCATCGGCCAGCTTGGCCAGGCGCCGGGCGATCTCGGTCTTGCCCACGCCCGTGGGGCCAATCATCAGGATGTTCTTGGGCGTGATCTCCTGGCGCAGGCCATCAGCGACCTGCTGGCGGCGCCAGCGGTTGCGCAGCGCGATAGCGACGGCGCGCTTGGCGTTGGCCTGGCCAACGATATGGTTGTCGAGTTCGGAAACGATTTCCTGGGGTGTCATCGAGGACATAGTGCAAAATCCGGTTGGCACCCGCCGGGCAACGGGTACAGCAGTCGATCAATGGGAGATGGGGCGGCAGGCGGCGCGCCAGCCTGCCAGACGCTCACAAGGTCTCAATCGTGTGGTGCATATTGGTGTAGATGCACAGCTCACCGGCGATGCCCAGCGATTTGCGCACCACCTCTTCGGCCGACAGCTCGGTGTTGTTCAAGAGCGCCTTGGCGGCAGAATGCGCATAGGCGCCGCCCGATCCGATGGCCACAATGCCCTGCTCGGGCTCCAGCACATCGCCGTTGCCGGTGATGATCAGCGAGGCCGAATGGTCGGCCACCGCCAGCATAGCTTCGAGCCGGCGCAGCACCCGGTCGGTGCGCCAGTCCTTGGTCAGCTCGATCGCTGCGCGGGTCAGCTGGCCCTGGTGCTTGTCCAGCTTGGCCTCGAAGCGCTCAAACAAGGTGAAGGCATCGGCCGTGGCGCCGGCAAAGCCGGCAAGCACCTTGCCGCCATAGAGCTTGCGCACCTTGCGTGCAGTGCCCTTGACGACGATGTTGCCCAGGGTGACCTGGCCATCGCCGCCGATGGCGACCTGGATGCCTTGCGGCGTTTCGCGCCGCACGCTGAGAATGGTTGTGCCGTGATACTGTTCCATAGTCTTGCCTATATGGAGCCTGGCCCGGGTTTTCCAAGGAGGGGGCGGCGCAGCAGGCAGAAAAAAGCGCACCCGCAGGTGCGTTGGTCGCCAGCTGCCGCTGCCCGGTCAGTTTTCCCGCTGGTTGACGATGGAGTGCTCGTTGATGCCGATCAGGTTGAAGAACACGGCATTCAAGCGATGCAGGTTGCCAAAACGCACCAGCACGTTTTTCTGCTGGCATTCGGCCACCCAGTTGAGCACCGAGCCGGCCGCGACAAAATCGATGCGCATCAGGCGGTCGCAGCGCACCGTGAACGGCATGCCCGGCTCCACCATCGGCGTGAAGGTATCGAGCTGCTGCGAGACATCCCCTTCGACAATCCCCTCGAGCACGGCCTGCGGGCTGTCGGCGGCCACCGGCTTTCTCTCGGGCAGATCAAAGCCCAGCGACATATCGGGTGCAGCGGGCGCGCCAGAGCGCGCGCTGTCGCTGCTGGTCTCGGCCCGGGGCGCGACCCAGGATGGCGGCGAGACCTCGTAGGTGATGCAGTAATCGAGCGCAGCCGCTTCAAAATCCTGCTCCAGCTGCAGCAAACGCAAAAAGGCCATGCGCAGCGACCAGCGCTCCTGGGCCACGGCGTTGTCACCCACCGGCGTTTGCGCCTCCAGCACCGAGAGCAGATGGTCCGCCCCGACAAAGACCAGGCGCGCATCGGGCTGGTCTGCCCATACGCGGAACTGCGCCAGCAGCGCGGCAACCACCTCATCGCGCACCTCGGTCACGCGGGACCAGTTCAGCGTCCAGGGCGGCGCATAGCGTTTGAGGTTGCCTTGCAGGCCGCTGAGTGCCGCGCTGCTGAGCACGGGCGGCGCCTGCCAGTTGAGCAGCCGTACCTCTTGTGCGGAGGTGTCGCCCGCCTGCAGCGCCTTGGCGCCCAGCTCTTGCGGCATCGAGAACCACACGGGCGCAGAGCGCCCATATTTGCTGGCAAATTCAATAGCGTGGAAATCAAACTTGGTCTGGTCACCGGTGGCGCGGTACAGGTCAAACAAGGTCAGCCAGATCGTCAGCTGCCCCATCAGATCGCCACGGCGCTGTTGCACCAGGGCCAGCAGCGAGGCCTCGGCCCCGGCTGCATCGCCGTTGGCAAACAGCACCGCCGCTTCTTCCAGATCGGTATCGTGGATAAACCGGCCCGACTCGACCTGGGCATCAAAGGCAGCGGCAGGCAAGGTCGCCGGTGCCGCTGGCGGCGGCGCCACCGGTGCAGCAGCGGGTGCCACAGGCACAGCTTCGGCCACCAAGGGCGCCGCAGCAGACGCCACAGGCACCGGCGCACTGACCGGCGTGGCCTCGGCAGGGGCAGCAGCGGCAGGATCGGCCGCAGCTGCAGCGGCGTTGTCGCCGGACCACCACTGCTTGGACATCTGCCGCTCGATCTGGTTGATTTTCTCGATGGTGTGCGAAGGATGGGCATGCTTGCCCGCCGCAACGGCTGCAGCATCGGGCGCCACCCCGCCTTCGAGCATGGCCGCCGAGCTGGCAGCCCCATCGGCGCCAGCGCTGCTGGACTTGTTGGCTTCGCGCCGGATCTTGCGCAGCTGGTCGAACTCGAGCTTGCGCACAAAATCATTGCGGCGCTTGCGCTCCATGATTTCCTTGAGCGCCTGCTTGGAAAACTGCGCCTCAGGGTTCTCCGGCTCCGGCGTCTTGTCCAGCTCCGACCACTGCGTGGTCGGTTTGGTTACAAAGCGCACCACTTTGGACAACAAACCCTTGGTTGGCTTTTGAGCCTCACTCATGGTTACTCCCTCCCCTTGTGTGTCCGGTGCGCTGCCCCAGCCTCAATCACCAAACATTTTTTGTTTCAATTCACGGCGCTGCTGCGCTTCCAGCGACAAAGTGGCCGTAGGACGCGCCAGCAGACGGCCCACCCCGATGGGTTCGCCCGTCTCGTCGCAGTAGCCATAGTCACCCGCATCGATGCGGCTGATCGACTGGTCGATCTTCTTCAAGAGCTTACGCTCACGGTCGCGCGTGCGCAAGACAAGCGCATGCTCTTCCTCAATGGTAGCGCGGTCTGCTGGATCGGGCACGACCACGGTGTCTTCACGCAGGTTTTCCGTCGTGGCATCGGCATTGAGGTGGATGCCGGTCTTCAGCTCCACCAGCTTCTTGCGAAAGAACGCCAGCTGGATGTCGTTCATGTATTCGCTCTCCGGCATCGACAGCACCTCATCGTCAGTGAGGGTGTCTACCGTCTTGGACTTCCAGGCATTGGCCAGCTTGGCGTCGCGTTTAGGGATGGTTTGCGTAGTGGTAGGCATAGTTCTCTCGACTGGCTAGCGCAGTTCTTACATGCGACGGATGTCCGTCTCGTTACAAAAGGTGCAAAGCCCCACAGGCTCCGCCCCCTGATCAACTTGCCCGCGTCCCACAGGGACCCAGGCACATCTATGAAGTCGGGCCGGTGCCCGCAACTCCGTCATCTTGCAGGCCAACCCGGCCAGCACCTGGCAGGGTAAAGCTCGCTTGCACAAGCCTCCTTCTCCTTCAGCGCCGTGCCCAACAGGCCATAGCCCCTTGTCACACCGCGCTCTCTCATCGAAATCTTCAGGACGAACCACGGAAACCGTATCTCGCCGCATGCCTGCTTTGCTGCATTTCGGGCCGCGATTGTATATGGCATCGCTGCACAGCAACAAGTGGATGCAGCCCGGATGCAACGGGGGGTTTCCCCGGGGTCTCATCCCCGGGCCGGCCCCTCGTGGGCAATCAGGCCTCCACCACGCACTGGTCCAGGCCCTGGCGCAGGATGTCCTGCGGCAAATCAATACCGATGAAGACCATCTTGCTCTGGCGGCGCTCGTCGGCAGCCCACTCGGGACCCAGATCGCTGCCCATCAGCTGGTGCACGCCCTGGAAAATCACCTTGCGGTCGGTGCCCTTCATCGCCAGAACGCCCTTGTAACGCAGCATGCGCGGACCATAAATGTTCACAATGGCGCCCAGGAAGTCTTCCAGCTTGGCCGGGTCAAAGGCCTTGTCCACGCGGTAGACAAAGCTTTTCACATCATCGTCATGGTGGTGGTGGTGCGGGTGGTTGCAGTGCTCGCCATGCACGTGGTCATGGTCATGGCCGCAGTTTTCATCGTGCACATGGCCATGGCTATCGCCATGGTCATGGTCGTGGCCGCAATGCTCGTCATGCACATGGCCGTGGTCGTGGCCTTCTTCCTTGAGGAAGTCCGGATCGATGTTGAGCGTGGCATTCAGGTTGAAACCACGCAGATCGAACACGTCCTTGAGCGGCACATCGCCAAAATGCACGGCGCGGATCGGTGCGCGCGGGTTCATGTGCTTGAGGCGGTGGACCAGCGCGTCCTTGTCGGCCTCCGTCACCAGGTCGGTCTTGGACAGGAAGATCTGGTCGGCAAAGCCCACCTGGCGGCGTGCTTCCTGGCGGGTGTCGAGCTGCTGGCCGGCATGCTTGGCGTCCACCAGGGTGATGATGGAGTCGATCAAATAGGTTTCGGCAATTTCTTCATCCATGAAGAAGGTCTGCGCCACCGGTCCGGGGTCGGCCAGGCCCGTGGTTTCGATCACGATGCGCTCGAAATCCACCAGTCCCTTGCGGCGCTTGGCCGCCAGCAGCTGCAGCGCTTCGCGCAGGTCCTCACGGATGGTGCAGCAGATGCAGCCATTGCTCATCTGCAGAATCTGTTCCTTCGATTCCGTCTTGAGGATGTCGGTATCGATGTTCTCTTCGCCGAACTCGTTCTCGATCACGGCAATCTTCATGCCGTGCGACTCATGCAGCACGCGCTTGAGCAGCGTGGTTTTGCCCGAGCCCAAGAAGCCCGTGAGGATAGTGACTGGAATGAGTGACATAGGACCCCTGATAGTTACACAAAAGGCAGCGTTCACAAGCCGCGCCACGCGCCAGGCTTGCCCGCCCACGGCCCAGCACACAAGCTCAGGCCTTTGTATCAAACACCGTTATATGGGGCCATGCCAGGCAATATCAAGACAGCCACAGGTAATTTCTGTGGCGATGCCGACAGCGGGCTATTGTGGCATGTTTTGCAGGCAGCACGTTCAACGGAACAAGCGGCGGATCTTTCAATGCCAGTCAACAAAGTTTGCTATCAAATCAATAACAAATGGCGACCTGGCTTTTCGAGCAGGCACCGTGGGGCCCCCAAGCGCGTCAGAACCGCTCGTAGCCCTGCAGGTAGCGCCACTGCCCCTGGGGCAGCTTGCTCAGCGAAATCCGGCCGATGCGCAAACGCTTGAGCGACAGCAGCTCCAGCCCCAGCGCGGCACAAATGGCGGGCAGCCATTCGGGCGCGACCCGCTTGAGCGCAAACCGCAGATGGGTCTCGTTCTGCCAGCTGGCCTTGAGGGGCGGCAGGCGCTCGCCATCCACATACAGCCCCTGGGCCAGCAAGGCCAGGCCATCGTCGACGATCTGCCCCTGCACCTCGACCAGGCATTCCTGCTCCAGCAAATCCGCCTCTTCGGCCAGGTGGCGGATGATGCGCGGGTCCTGGCTGTAGACCACCAGGCCGCTGGCAGCGCGCGGGATCGGCAGCAAAAACTGCTGGTGGCGAAAATGGCGCGCCACGGGCCGGGCAGGCTGGGGGGTATCGACATCGGCCAGGTTGTCGGGCGTCAGCAAATCCAGCGCACTGAGGCCCGGGCGCCCGGGCTCGAGCGCGCGCAGGCTGTAGCCCGCAGGCTTGTGCAGCAGCAAGGTGACCGGTTGGATCGGGCGCAGATCGGCGCCGCGCTGCAGCAGCACGGTCTGGCTGGGCAGCACACGCGCGCCGGGGGTGTCCTGGATCTGGCCATCCACCGAGACAAAGCCGGCATCGATGTAGTGCTCAGCCTCGGCGCGCGAGCAACCGATGTCGCTGGCCAGGCGTTTGGACAGGCGAATGGCTTGGGGGTCTTGGGCTTGCATGGCAGCAACTCTGCGGCTTGGCGCAACAACGCGCCATCCGCTCCTTAAAAAATAGCAAAAACTCTGCAATCACAGAGAGTAAACGCCATTTTAATCGCCGGCCATCGCTTGCGCCCGATGCCTGCTGTGTGGCCTTGCCTTTGACCGGGTGGAGGGCTTCAGGCCGGCGCAAAACGCAGGCGAAACCGCGCGCCGCCCCGCGGCGAGCTCTCGGCATGCGCCACCCCGCCTTGCAACTCGGTCAGCGCCTGCACAATGGACAGGCCCAGGCCCGAGCCTTCCCGCTTGCGCCGGCCCGGGGCCATTGCAAAGCGGCGGAAGGGGTGGGCGCGCAGCTCCTGCGGCAGGCCCGGTCCGGCATCGCTGACCAGCAGCTCGATCCAGATATGCCCTTGCGCATCGCGCAGGTTGCGCACCTCCACCTCCAGCCAATGCCCGCTGGCCGCGTGGCGCACGGCATTGCCGACCAGGTTGGCAATGATCTGGCGCATGCGCAATGGGTCGGCGCGGATCGTGCTGAGCGCATCGTCCTGGGGCAGCAGCAGCGACAGCGCCATCTCGGCCTGCTGCAGCTGGGGCTGCAGCTCCTGCAGGCTCGCGCGCACCAGCGCGCCCAGGCTCAACCGCTCCCTGCGCAGCGACATCTCTCCCGCCTCGGCCATCGCCAGCGTATGCAGGTCGTCAATCAGGCGGCCCAGGTGCTCGGTCTGCGCCAGCAGCAGCCGAAACTCCAGCTCGCTGGGCGCAATGACGCCATCGCAGAGCGCATGCAGATGGGTCTTGAGCACCGACAAGGGCGTGCGCAGCTCATGCGAGATGGAGGCGGCCGACGCCTGGCGCTCAGCCTTGAGCTTTTGCAGCGCATCGAGCATCGCGTTGAAGGTGTGCACCACCTCCTTCAGCTCGCCATGCGCGCCCTCTTCCACCACCCGCGTCGAGCTGAAATCCCCATGCGCCACCCGCTGCGCCACCTCCACCATCGAGGCCAGGGGCCGGGTGATATAGCGCGAGACGAAAAAGCCCATGGCCAGGCCAAATGGCAGGCAGATCAGCAGCGCAATGACCGCCGAGACCTGTTCGCCAAAAAACACCTCGCCGCGCCAGTACTCGCCATAGATCTGCATCGCGCGCGGGCTGCTCTCCATGTTCCG
The DNA here is from genome assembly GCF_000410635.1 of Comamonas sp. B-9. Taxonomy (NCBI): domain Bacteria; kingdom Pseudomonadati; phylum Pseudomonadota; class Betaproteobacteria; order Burkholderiales; family Comamonadaceae; genus Comamonas; species Comamonas sp. B-9. The sequence goes on along the minus strand of NZ_KE148544.1, from coordinate 1,886 downwards.
CTCGACCAGATCGTCCAGCTCCACGCGCACGGTCTCGGGCAGGCTTTTGTAGAACTGGTTGTACTCCAACGCATCGAACGCCCAGGCGCAGGCGCTGAGCAGGGCAATGGAGGTGAGCAGGGTGGCGGCAATCCACAGGCCAAAGCGCACCCAGATGCGGTTCAATCCCCGGGCCATAGGCGGTACCCAATGCTGCGGACAGTCTCGATCAGCTCATCTTGGCCAGCCAGCTGCAATTTGCGGCGCAGCTTGGACAGGTGCGAGTCGATCACCCGCTCGAGCGCGTCACTCTCGGGCAGGCAATGCTCGATCAGTTGCGCGCGCGAGAAACAGCGCCGTGGCTGCGAGGCCAGCAGGGCCAGCAGGCGAAACTCGGTCAGCGTCAATGGCAGCGGCGTGGCCTGGCCCTGCGTGTCATAGACCCGGGCACTGTGCTCGGCGGAGTTGATCTCCAGCGCCCCCACCCGGATCGGCGCCAGCGGCGCAGAGGCGGCCTTGGGCTGGCTGCGGCGCAGCACGGCGCGCACCCGCGCCACCACCTCCGCAGGATTGAAGGGCTTGACCACATAGTCATCGGCTCCCAGGCGCAAAGCCACCAGCTTGTCCACATCGTCGGCGAGCGCCGTCACCATGATCACCGGGGTCTGGCCCTGGTCGCGGATAAAGCGCAGCACATCGACCCCGTCCATGCCGGGCAGATGGATGTCGAGCAGCACCAGGTCGGGCGCATGCTGGCGAAACAGCTGCACCGCCTGTTCACCATCGCGCGCATGCAGGCTGCGCAGGCCATCGCGCTCCAGGTAGGCCAGCAAAATCGTGGCGATTCCCGGCTCATCCTCCACGACGAGCACCAGCGGAGCCGCCACCGTTGGGGTGGGTAGTTTCATCGCGGACTGCTTCCAAAAATAAGGGCATGCGGTGCAGCCTCCAAGGCGCGCACACGCTGTTGAAACAAGCCATTATGACCGTGCCACCGCCCCCTGGCCCCCCCTTTTGCGCCTCCATGTTTCCTCCATCAATTGTGCAAGCTTGCGCAAGTTTTACAGGGTTGAATCCAACGCATACCGGCCCCGCATCTGCGGCTTGGGCCGCTGCGGCCCCTGCGGGCCATGAACCGATTGCCTTGCACGTGAAACCCCTGTTCTGCAAAACACTGCTGATGCTTGCGCCTGCGGCTTTGCTGGCTGGCTGCATGACGCCGCCCCAGCCCCCACTGGGCCAAGACACCCCTGCGCAGTGGCGCCAGGCCGGCAAGGCACAGGCGAATGCGCACGCCGTCCAGGCGGCCGATTTGGCCAGCTGGTGGACGCTGCTGGCCGATCCCGCGCTCAACACGCTGGTGGAGCAGGCACTTGCCCAGAACCTGGATCTGGCCCAGGCACGGGGCAGGCTCCAGGCGCAGCGCATTTTGCTGGGCACGGCCACGGCCGCCTACAAGCCGGAAATCACCGCCGGCGTGCGCACCTTGCAGGATGTGGCCGCGCTCGACTCCTACTTCCACGCCAGCCTGGACATGGGCTGGAACCTGGGTCTCTTTGGCGCCCAGGAATCCAGCGCGCTCGACGGCCAGGCGCAGCTGCTCGATGCCCAGGCCCAGCTGCAGGCCGCCAGGGTCCAGTTGATCGCCCATGTGGTGCAGCGCTATCTGGACATTTGCGTCGCGCAACACCAACGCTTTGGGCTGGAGCAGCAGCTGCAGCTCGATGCGCGCCGGCTGCAGCTGCAGCAGCTGCGGGTGCAGCAACGCTTGGGCAGCGCAGAGCAGGTGCAGCAAGCCCATCTGGAGCTCAACCGCAGCCGCGCCCAGGAGGCCGAGCTGCTGCAGCACCAGGCACGCGCCGCGCATGCGCTGGCCGCACTGCTGGGCCGCAGCGAGCCCGAGGCCG
>NZ_APCR01000505.1:0-33100 GCF_000410635.1 Comamonas sp. B-9 | reverse complement strand
CGATGAGGACGAGCTGCAACTGCCCGCCGCCAGCGAGCAGGAAGACATCCACTGGGACTATGCCGCGCTGGGCCTGAGCCTGCGCCGCCACCCCATGGCCTTGCTGCGCGAACGCCTGCAGCGCCACCGCTTCCAAACCCAGGCCGAGCTGCGCGAAGCCCGCGACGGCAGCTGGGTGCGCGCCTGCGGCATCGTCACCCTGCGCCAGCAGCCCCCCACCGCCAAAGGCGTCGTCTTTATCACCTTGGAAGACGAAACCGGCAACCTGCAAGTCATCTGCTGGCCCCACCTGCGCAGCGCCCAGCGCGACGCCCTGCTGCACGCCCAGTTCCTGGCCGTGCAAGGCCGCTGGCAGCGCAGCGGCGAGGTGGGCAACCTGATCGCGCACCAGCTGCGGGATATGTCGGATTGGTATGACAGCCTGCGGATTCGGAGCCGGGATTTTCGGTGAGGGGGTGTGGATCGGTCGCATGAAACCCTGCTCGGACATCCAGACCTGAATGCGGTGACGGAAATGAGAACCCATGGCAGAACACAAGGGGTATGCTGCCAAAATCCCGCAAGTCTTCAGCTAGAACGCCTCCTATGGTGCTCTGCCAGATGCCTTACAGCAGCTTCAATCGCAACCAACCAACGGGCACTATTTTGAAAATTCAATGCCGCTGTGGCGCTCTTATTGTGGACAGCACAGACTGCTTAGCCCACAAAGCCCATTTAACGCCTGACCAGTGTCGGTTTGGCGTGTTGGATGCAATCGATGAGGAAGTCATCAACCCGCTTGCCAACGGCGCATTGAGCAAGGACGATGCATCTATGCGCGCCCGGAACATCATCGAGGCAGCCACACGAACGATGTGGCAGTGCCGGTCTTGCGGAAGCTTGTTCATCGACGCACAAGATGGCTCACTGCAATGCTTCACGCCCGAAAATGCAAACAACCGCAAAGACATTCTTGCTTCGTAAAAGAGCCTGTAGCATGCACGCGCACATCGCTACTGCACATGGTTATCGCCATTGATTCAGTCGCACAAGGCAGACGGCTGCCACTACAAGATCCGCAAACTCCTATGTTTTCCTTTCTCAGCAAATTCCTTCATCGCCCGGTCGATGAAGAGAAGTTCGGCAACATCGTCTTGAAGGAACTGAAGCGCGCTCGGCCCTCAGAGACTTTTACGTTGGATAGAGAGAAATTCCTGATTCAGTACGGCGGAGGCGGACGCATTTTCCTGCACAACGTTTATATCGATTACCGCCGCGCCGAGCCGAAATTGCGCAAGGCGCAAATAGATATCCTTGTTCAAGGTGTCATCGCGCCCAGCGTTCAGGACATGCGCTTTGAAGACGCCAAAGACCATCTCTTGCCAGTGCTGAGAAATCTCTCAAGCATCGATTTGCTGCGCATTGAAGGGGGCGACGTTAAGCCGATGTCAGAAGCCATGGAGTTTCGCCCTCTGACCGACGAGCTGGGCATCGGCGTGGCAATCGACACGGAACTGACTATCGTTCAGGTTGGCTCGGATGCCTTGACGCGTTGGGGTAAGACTTTTGACGAACTACTTCAGGTAGCGATCGACAACCTGCGCCACAAGACAGCACCGTCTTTCTATCAGCTCGGCCCTGGATTTTTTGCCTCCAACTACGGAGATCACCACGACGCTGCGCGAATGCTGATCCAGGAACTCATCTGGCAATTACCGGTGGGGGGCCGTCCTGTGGTGATGGTGCCCAACCGGACTTGTTTACTCGTCGGCAGTGCAGAAAATACGGAGGCATTGAGCATCCTGATTGACCAGGCGCGCGCGATCTTGCTGGAAAACTCCAGACCCTTGTCTGCCGAGATGCTGGAACTGGTTGATGGAAGCTGGAGGCCTTGGTGCCCGCCAGGGGCGCTGGGCCAGAAGTTGCGCAGGCTCCAACGTGAGCTTCTCGTAGGCGACTATGCGCAACAGAAGCAGGGACTGGACTCCATGCTTGAGAAAGCTGGACGCGATGTGTTTGTGGCGACACACAGCCTGGTAGAAAGAAAGGAAGACAGCCAGTTGATCAGCTACGCGGTTCTGGCTAAAGGTGTGTACACATGGTTGCCGAAAGCAGACCTGGTATGCCTGCTCGAAGGGGAAACTGCGGATGCGCTCTTCGTATCAATGGGCGACTTTCTAGCGTGTGCTGGCTCTGCTGCGAAACGGCTCCCCTACGTGCTCCCTTGGTACGAAGTTCAAGAGTTTCCAGACCCGCACTGTATGGCGCAATTGCGAGAGCGCGTTACCAGCATTGCAGAAGCCAAGGCCTGAAAAGCCCTGTGCCCCTCAAGCTAGCACTGTCACGCCCGCCCATCATCAGATTTTCATCAATGCGGGCTCGCCGTAGGCCGCATGATGATCTCGCTGGTATCCACATCCACCGGCTGCGAGATTGCAAAATGGATGGCCCGCGCGATCGCCGATGCGCTGATGGCCACCTTGCGAAACTCCTTCATCTCTTCGCGGCCAGCGGCATCCGTGATGGTCTCCGCCAACTCCGACTCCGTCACTCCAGGGCTGATCGTGGTCACGCGGATGTCGCTGCTTTCCTGCCGCAGCCCTTCCGAGATGGCCCATACCGCGTACTTGGTGGCGCAGTACACGGCGGCGGTCGGCGACACCGCATGCGCGCCGATGGAGGCAATGTTCACGACATGCCCAAAGCCCTGCTGGCGCATGGCGGGCAGCACCGCCGCAATGCCGTGCAGCACACCGCGAATGTTCACATCGATCATCCAGTCCCACTCCTCCACCCGCAATGCGGCAAGGGGTGACAACGGCATCACGCCAGCGTTGTTGATGATGGCATCGATGCGTCCATAGCGATTCAGCGCATGGTCGGCAAAGGCCTGCAGTTGCGCACGCTGGGTCACATCCAGCGCCAGCGCTTCGGCCACACCGCCTGCGTTCTGGATATCGGCCACGATCTGGCCCAGTTTGTCGACCCGGCGAGCGCCGAGCACAACGGTAGCACCGTGCGCAGCCAGCAGCTTGGCGGTGGCCTCACCGATACCGCTGCTGGCACCGGTGATCAAAATGACTTTGTCGAGCAAGTTTTTCATGGAGAACTTTCTGCACATGGCGTTGGAAAGTTCAAACTGTAGGCAGCGTGGCTTGATCAGAGAAGTGCACCAATGCTGCACAATTTGGTTAGACTTTCTAACCAATGAAAGACGAACTCCACCTGCTCCACTGCTTTTTGGCGGTGGCCAAAGCGCAAAACTTCCGTGCCGCCGCCGACCAGTTGGGCGTGACACGCTCTGCCGTCAGCCAGGCCATGCGCAAGCTGGAGGACCAACTGGGCATCGCCCTGGTCCACCGCACCACCCGCCATGTGCGCCTGACCGAGGCCGGCCAGACGCTGCACCAGCAAATCAGCGGCCCCTTGGCTGCTGTGCAGGTGGCACTCGAAGAAGTATCTGAAGAAGGCCCGGCGCGCGGGCTGTTGCGCGTGGCGGTCACTTCCATCGCCGAGCGCTTTCTGTCCGGTCCCTTGATCAGCGCCTTTGCCGCCGCCCACCCGCATGTCACCTTGGATGTCACCGTCACCGATGACGAATCCGACATCATTGCCGGCGGCTTCGATGCCGGTCTGCGCCTCGGTGAAGTCATCGAACAGGACATGATCGCCATCCCGCTGACGGGTCCGCAACGGCAGGGGGGCGTCGCCACCCCTGCCTACCTGTCCGCACAGGGAACGCCCCAGCACCCCAATGACCTGCTGGGCCACCGCTGCATCGGCTGGCGCGCCGAGCTGGAGCTCGCCCCCTACCGCTGGGAATTCCAGGAAAACGGGCGAGACTTCAGCCTCGCGGTCGCCCCCCGTGTCACCACCAATGACATGCTGCTGATGGTGCGCACCGCGCTGGCCGATGGCGGCATCACCATCGGCATGGAGGAGACCTTTGCGCCCTACCTGGAGCGCGGAGAGCTGGTCTCGGTGCTGGACAGCTACCTGCCCTACTTTCCCGGCTTTTACCTCTACTACCCCAACCGCAGAAACCAGCCGCGCAAGCTGCGGGCCTTGGTGGAGCATGTCAAAGGCTGGGGGCCGGTGGGCGGATCTTTGCCAGGGTCCATATCGGCTTGAGCAGCAAGAGCAACCAGCAAGCCTCGGAATTCTCAATGGCAGATGGGCACCCATCGATTGAATTTACAATTAAAGCAAGAGGCAAAACATATAAGCAACTCGAGAAACCTTTAATAGGTTACCGAATTACTTATGCATCCTCCTCTGCAAGCTCAGTTTTGTAATGCTGGAAAAGGTCTTTTTCAGTCATAGGAATACCTGATTTACGCAAACGATCTCTGCGCTCCTCAAACAATTTATTCAAAATTGGCTTTTTATCTGCAGGCATACCCAGGTGCAAAAGCTTGTGACATAGGGGGCACAGCCCCACAACATTAGCCGAAACGTCTAGCGAGTATTCAAATTCATCCTGCACCGATATAGGTATCAAATGGTGCGCTTCGATATATTGTCGTCTTTTTGCCTTAGAGGTAAACGTTCGATGGCCAGATTCAACTTCGCATTGAAAATTTGCGGCAGATAGAGCTGCTATTGCAACCGAAGGATCGCGTGAATAGCAGGTACGTGCCACACCGCTAACAGGCTGAGGTTTTTTCTTGGGCACATCTTGACGCAACGATGCTGATAGGTCTAGCTCCGCAATCCCTTGCACTGCGGCCTGATACTGCCGCTCGGTAATAGGCGCCAAAGACTCAAGACTAGAGCCAGCTACTTCAATGAGACGCTCATAATGATCGAGAAGGATCTCGAAGTCTGCAATTAAAGTCTCTTCACTAGGTAAGTTATCCACTTCATAGCGGAAACTTTCGATGGCTGCAGCTTCGTATGCCTTACCTATGCCACTTTTAGCTGCTAGATTGATGGGACCTATTGTTGCTCGCGGGTCAGGCTTAAAGCAAAGCACTGCTCGCTCAGCAAATTCACGTGCTTTTACTATCGCAAGCTTGCTGGAATATTTTTTGCCTAATTCTGTGACACCTTGATCAAGACTAAGAGTACATGACTTCATGTCCTGCGCAAACAATAAAACGATGTAATACCCATCCTGAGCGGTCAAAGTCACTGATTTCTTAAGGATAGCGACCCATGGAATACTTGCCATATTCCCTGCACCAATCGATGGCTGAACTATAAAATCGCCACCATCTTTAGTGTGATCAATTATTTTTTGAAAAAAATTGGGAAGTTTTTCAAAAATCGCCTGCTGATCAACGCTTCTTGTACGAATAGCAACTACACCTTTAAGACTTTCATGATAATTATCGAGAACATCTTTTAAAGCTTGCATTGAATTTAAATATATGCTTAAGTATTTATCATTAAAAATAGCCACTTCAATATTTTTATTGCAGGCATATTTTTCATTCAATTAATATCAACCGGCATCTCTTACCAGAAATAGACCACCTAAATAGATAGGCTTAAATTACTAGTGCTAATTTATCAAGTTACCAGCCAATCTCATTGTAACCAAAAGCATGGTACGAGTAAACAAAAGTATCCACTTGACGATGGGGCACAGCCGTCACTGTGGGACAGAGACCCACTGAAGAAGCGAAAACCGCAGCAATGGCTCAAGTGCAACGACAGCCTTGCCTCCGTAAACACTCAAGCTGTGCCTGCGGATTTACAGAATGCGATTGCACCGAGTAACAGCCAGGCAGCAACGACCCAGCTCATACCAGCTTTAGAGACTGACTCGATCTTCGCCTTACCTGCGGCATGCGCCGTAGTCCAGTAAAGGTATGCCCACATTTACCTCCACTGCACAGCAACGCCCGCCTGCTTTACGACCAAGCCCTCCCCCTCTCAATCCAACGCCATCTGCGTCTTGGCTGCCACCGCCTTCCAGCGTGCCACCTCCGCCTCGGTGTGCCGGCCCAGCGCCTGGCCGCTGTACTGCTCGGGTGGCAGCAGCTGGATGGCCTGGCTGACGAGCTTGTCGGTGTATTCCTTGTCGCCCATGACTTTCAGGTAGGCCGTCTGGAACTTGTCCAGCGCCTCCTGGGGGGTGCCTTTGGGCGCATAGATGCCGTACCAGGTGCTGGCTTCAAAGCCTGGCAAGGCGGTCTCGTCCAAGGTCGGCACATCCTTGAGCTGCGGCAAGCGCTGCCTGGAGGTGACGGCCAGAGGGCGCAGCTTGGCGTCCTTGAGCTGCGGCAGGGCGGTGTTGGTCTGGTCAAACAGGCCGCCGCCCTGGCCGCCGATGACATCGAGCAAAGCCGGGCCCGCGCCCTTGTAGGGCACCAGGGTGACCTTGATTCCGGCCGAGGTGGCGAACAAGGCGGCGATCAGATGGGAGCTGGAGCCGATGCCCGCATTGCTGATGTAGAGCTTGTCCGGGTGGGCCTTGCCCCATTCGACCAGGGCCTTGATGTCCTTGGCTGGGTGCTCCTTGCGCACCATCAGCACCAGGGGCGTGTCGGGAAAGCGGAACACCGGCGCGAAATCCTTCACCGGGTCGTAGCTGAGTTTTTTGTACAGCGCGGGCGCCGCGCCCATATAGCCCATGTGGCCGACCAGCATGGTGTAGCCATCGGGCTTGGCGCGCGCGGCCTTGGCCGACCCTACCGTGCCACCCGCGCCGGGCGCGTTGTCGATGATGATGGGCTGGCCCACCTCCCGCGCCACCCGCTCGGCCACGCTGCGGGCCAGCGCATCGGTGGGGCCACCGGCGGCAAACGGCACGATCCAGGTGATGGGTTTGGATGGGTAGCCCTGGGCCCCTGCCCCGGCTGCAGCGCTGATGAGGGCAAGCGCCGCCATACCGATCTTCAAAAACGATGTCATGTCTGTCTCCTTGTCGTTAGAAAAATCAGGGCGCTGGATGGGGCCGCGCCAAGGCCTTGGCATCCACATGCCGGTCGTAGTCCTCGCCGCTGAGCAGGCCCAGCGCCCGGGCCACCTCGCGCGGGGGCCGGCCGGTAGCCAGGCTCTCGCGCACGATGCGGGCCACCTGGTCGTAACCCAGCACGGGGTTGAGGGCGATCACCACCAGCAGCGAGCTGTCCACATTCGCAGCCAGGCGCTCTTCGTTCAAACGCAGGCCATCGACCAGGCGGGTCGCAAAAACACTTGCCGCATCGCTCAGCACCCGGATTGACTGCAGCAGGTTGTAGATGAGCACGGGCTTGGCCACATTCAGCTCAAACAGCCCGGAGGCATTGGCCATCGTGATGGTGCTGTGGTTGCCCATCACCTGCAGGCAGGCCTGCACCAGCGCTTCGGCAATGGTGGGGTTGCGCTTGCCAGGCATGATCGATGAGGTGAGGCCGTCATCAGGAATGTGCAGCTCGCCCAGGCCGCAGCGCGGGCCCGATCCCAGCAGGCGCAGGTCGTTGGCGATCTTGACCAGGGAGCTGGCCAGCGTGTTGAGCGCGCCAGACGCCTCGACCAGCGCATCGTGCACGGCCATGCCTTCAAACTTGCTGGGGTTGGGCACAAAGGCCAGCTCGGTCAGGCCCTGCAGCTCCTCGCAAAAGGCGGCATCAAAACCCGGCGGCGCATTGAGGCCGGTGCCCGCTGCCGTGCCGCCCTGGGGCAGCACCAGCAGGCGCGGCAGCATGCCCCGCACCCGCTCCATGCCCAGTGCCAGCTGCCGGGCATAGGCGTCAAAGGCCTGGTCCACCATCATCGGCACGGCATCCATCAGATGGGTGCGCGCGATCTTGACCACGCCCGCAAAGGCCTGCGCCCTGCCAGCCAGGCTGGCTTGCAGCACCGCCAGTGCTGGCAGCAGGCGCTCTTCCAGCTCCCGCACCGTGGCGATATGCATCACCGTCGGAAAGCTGTCATTCGATGACTGCGAGGCATTGACATGGTCGTTCGGGTGTACCGGCGCCTTGCTGCCGCGCGGCTCGCCCAGCAGCTCGTTGGCGCGGTTGGCGATGACCTCGTTGGCATTCATATTGGTCTGGGTGCCCGAGCCCGTCTGCCAGACCGTCAGCGGAAAATCCGCGGCATGCGCGCCGTCGCGCAGCAGCGCTGCCGCCTGCACGATGGCGTCGGCCAGCCGCGCATCCAGCACGCCGCAGCGCTGGTTGGCCTGGGCGGCGGCCATCTTCTGCAGGCCAAAGGCTTCGATGAGGCAATTGGGAAAGCGCTCGGTGCCGATGGTAAAAACGCCCAGCGCGCGCTGCGTCTGCGCGCCCCAGTAGCGCGCGGCAGGCACCTCCACCGGGCCAAAGGCGTCATGCTCGATACGGCTGTCGTTCATGCTGTGTCTCCAGGGGACATGCCAGCGGTGCATGCCCCGGGGTTCAGTGGGCTCAGCCTGCGCTGGGGCTGCGTTGCAGGGCGGGGCTGGCAGTGCTGTCGTGGGCATCGGCTGCCAGCAGGTTGCCATCGTCCATCGCCTCGTCGCCCGCCTGGGTTTGCGGGTAGCGTTCGGGGTACAGGTAGCGCTCGGCAGCCTGCGCATCGAAGGTGCCCGACCACTTGGCCACCACCACCGTCGCCACGCTGTTGCCCAGGGTGTTGCAGGTGGCAATCGCCATCGACAAAAAGCGGTACACGCCAAAGATCACGGCCAGGCCTTCCACAGGCAGAATGCCGGTGGAGGTGACGGTGGCGGCGAACACCACAAACGAGCCGCCCGAGACCGTGGCTGCGCCCTTGGAGGTGAGCAGCATCAGCAGCAGGATGCCGATCTGGTGGTCCAGGCTCAAGGGCACGCCGTAGGCATGGGAGATGAACATCACGCCCATGGCCATGAACAGCGAGGTGCCGTCCAGGTTAAAGGCATAGCCGGTGGGCAGCACCAGGCCCACGGTCTGCTTAGCGCAGCCCAGGCGCTCGAGCTTGACCAGCAGGCGCGGCAATGCGCTCTCGGACGAAGCCGTGCCCAGCACGATCAGGATCTCATCCTTGATGTAGCGCACAAAGCGCCACAGGCTAAAGCCCGCAATGCGCGCGACCAACCCCATCACCACCGCAATGAAGAGCGCCACCAGCACATAAAAGCCCAGCACGAACTGCGCCAGCGCCACCAGCACCGCCGTGCCGTTGCTGCCGACCGAGTAGGCCACCGCACCAAAGGTGCCGATGGGTGCCAGCTTCATCACCAGGTTGATAAAGGCAAACAGCACTTCGGAGATGCCATCGAGCGCGGCATTGATGGGCTGGCGGCGCGCATCAGGGATGGCCAGGATGCCAATGCCCACCATGACGGCCAGCACCACCACCTGCAGCAGCTCGCCCTTGGCAAAGGCGCCCACAAAGTTGTCCGGCACGATGTGCGCCATGAACTCCAAAAAGCCCTGGGGCGCTGCCGCCTTGGCCACCGGCGCAGCCGTGCTAGCCGTCACATGGGCCATGCCCTTGCCGATTTCGATCAGGTTGCCCGCGAGCAAGCCCACAACCAGCGCGATGGTGGACACGATCTCAAAATAGACAATCGCGCGCCAGCCCACGCGGCCCGCGCTTTTGACATCGCCGGCCGATGCGATGCCGTGCACGATGGTCAAAAACACCAGCGGTGCCACGCCGGCCTTGATCAGCGACAAAAACATGTCGCCCAGCAGCTTGAGCTTGGAGGCAAAGGCCGGGAACACAAAGCCCACGGCAATGCCCAGCACCAGCGATACCAGCACCTGCATGCCGAGCTTGCGGTACCAGGGCAGTTTGCGCACCGGTGCCAGAGTTGAGGTAGTCGTCATTGTTGTCTCCTCCACCGCAGCCTCAGGCCTGCACCTGCGCCGACAGGGCCAGCGCGCGGTCCACCATCTGTGGCGCCAGGCCCAGGTAGTTGGTCGGATCGGTCAGGCGGTCGATGGTGGCGCGGTCAAAGTGCGCGGTCACCTCGGGCAGCGCAGCCAGCGCATCGGCCAAGGTGCCGCCCTTGTCGTTCACAGTGCGGCAGGCGTCGTACACCACATCGTGGGCCTGCTGGCGGCCGATGTGCGGGGCCATGCCCATCATCACGGCCTCGGCCACAATGAGGCCCCGGCTGATGCCCAGGTTGTGCTTCATGCGGTCCTCATCGACGATGAGGCCGCCCAGCGCAAACTTGGCCTGGTGCAGCGCGCCCGAGCTCAGGATAAAGCTCTCGGGAATGGCAATCCACTCCGCATGCCAGGGGCCGGTGGCACGTTCAAAGTCCTGCACCATGGCATCCACCATCAGGCCGGCATGCTGGCGCACGGCTTTGGAGGCGGCCAGCATCAGCTCGCTGGAGATGGGGTTGCGCTTTTGCGGCATGGTGCTGCTGGCGCCACGGCCCTTGACGAAGGGCTCATACACCTCGGCGAACTCGGTCGAGGCCATGATCATGATGTCCAGCGCAATCTTGCCCAGCGAGCCGGTGATGAGCGCCAGCAGGTTGATGGTTTCGGCAAAGCCATCGCGGGCCACATGCCAGGTGGTGGCAGGCACGCCCAGGCCCAGCTCCTCGGCCAGCGCCTTCTGGATCGCAAAGCCCTGCTCGCCGACCGAGGCCAGGGTGCCAGCGGCGCCGGCAAACTCAACCACCGCCACACGCGGGCGCAGCTCGGCCAGGCGCTGCTGGTGGCGGTCAAACATGGCCAGCCAGATGGCGACCTTGTAGCCAAAGGTCACCGGCAGCGCCTGCTGCAGGTGGGTGCGGCCGGCCATCGGCGTGTCGCGGTGTTTCTTGGCCAGGTTGGCAAGAATGCCGCGCAGCTCGCGCACATCGGCATCGATGCTGTCGATCGCATCGCGCACCTGCAACGCCACGGCGCTGTCCATGATGTCCTGCGTGGTGGCGCCCCAATGCACATAGCGGCCGGCTTCGCCGCACATCGCCACCAGCTGGTGCACCAGCGGCAAGATGGGGTAGCCCACGATGTCCGTCTCATGGCGCATGTGGTCAAAGTCGATGCGCGCGAGCTGCGATTCGCGCGCAATCACCTCGGCGGCATCGGCGGGGATCACGCCCACCCGCGCCTCGGCCTTGGCCAGGGCCACCTCGACATCGATATAGCGCTGGATCAAGGCCTGGTCCGAGAAGATGTCGCGCATCTTCTGGGTGCCAAAGGCGTCACGGAACAGGATGGAGTCGACAACCGTGCTGGACTGAGGAAGGGAGGTGGCGCTCATGGTAGGTGCTGTAGTGCGTTAGAGTAGATGACATGCTATGTCCGGACTCATTATGTCCGGACATATGAACTATAAATATGTTCGGACATATGCATTACAGGGTATACCCTTGCCTCCATGAATGACGCCACCGCCCGCAAACTGAACTTCAGCGATATCGCCAACCACCTGACCGACGCCATCACCTCGGGGCATTTTGCGGTGGGGGCGCTGCTGCCCACCGAGCTGGAGCTGTGCGAGCACTACCACACGAGCCGCCACACCGTGCGTGCGGCGCTGACAGCGCTGCAGGAGCGGGGCCTGGTATCGCGCAAAAAGAACGTGGGCACGCGCGTGGAGGCCTCCAAGCCCAGGAACCCGTTCCGCCCCACCCTCGCCTCGGTGGATGACCTGGTGCAGTTTGGTGCCGAGCATTTGCGCCAGGTGCAGCGCATTGAAGAAACCATGGCCAGCGCCAGCCTGGCGCAGGAGCTGGAATGCCCGCCAGGCGCGCGCTGGCTGTGCATCTCCAGTCTGCGCCTGGAAGGCGACCGCAAGGCCCCGCCCATTGGCTGGACCGATGTCTATGTGGACCCGCAGTACCAGGACATTGGGGCGCTGGTGCGCGCCAGCCCGGGCGTGCTGATCAGCAGCCTGATCGAGGAGCGCTATGGCCGCCAGATTGCAGAGATCCGCCAGGACATCCAGGCCGTGCAGATCGATGACGCCGCGCTGGCCCAGGTGCTGGAAGTACCGCTGGGCGCGCCGGCGCTGAAGATTGTGCGGCGCTACCTGGACCTGGACGGCGAGCTGTTCGAGGCCAGCATCACCACCCACCCGGCCGAGCGCTTTCGGGTGTCGATGCGGCTGCAGCGGATGAAGTGAGCGCAGCGTTCGCAAGGGGGCCAGGGCCTCTTTGGGCCGTGCACCGCTCGATGCACCACTGCCCCCAGGCAACAAAAAACCCTCCGAAGAGGGTTTGGTCACTAGGCAGTGTGGCGCTTTCTGCTGAAGAACCCGGCCAGGCCCAGCGTCAGCATCGACAACAAGCCAATGCCCCAACCAGCCAGCCCGGGAACGGGCGTTGGCGCAGCCGGCTCAGGTGGCGTGACCTTGGCAGGGATGTGCAAGGTGACGGTGACAGGATCGGTCGTACAGGCAGGCGTAGGGGTCGACGTATCGCAGACCCTGTACTGGAAAGTCACATCGCCAAAGTACACACCATCGGGCGTGTAGAGAATCAGCTCGGGGTGGCTGGGATCGGGAATGCTCAGCGCGCCATACTGCGGAGCGCTCAACAACTGGACCGATGCCTTGTTGATGGCGCTGCCGCTGCCTTCCACATAGTCATTGGCGGTGACATCAGGAATCGCAAAGGCATCCGAGATATTGGGCAAGCTGTGCTCATCATCAACGCCCTTGACCACCTCGGCGGCTGGCACCTGCGAGGCAGTCACCAGAATATTGTCAAAGGCCGCATAGGACTGGTCAGTCTCCAGTTCCCAGACCACGCCCAGGCGCTGGGTTGAACTTGAACTATTGAAACCCATGTTTGCCATATCCAGGGCATAGTGCATCGCATGCCAGTCAAACGACAGGCCATCGGCCGAAGCGCTGGAGAAAGAGAACACCTCCGTGTGCACAGGGCTGGCAGGCACTGCATTGATATTCACCGAAGACTCCGCAGCGGCGTTGTCCACCAAGACAAAGCTGTCACCAGCTTCAAGCCGGTAGAAACGGAATTTGACGCTGTAGTCTTTGTCCGGTCTGTTGATCCACAGCTTGTTGTAGAAGTCGTTAGGGTTAGCCGGGTTGGCACCATCGAGCTGCACGGCAAGCCCAGACCAATCCATCGACAGATCCATGAACTGCTGGCCTTGTGTCGGAAAAACCAGGCCCACCGCCTCTCGGTGTTGATGGTCACCGGACTGACGAACAATGCCACCCGTGAATTGGTTCAAAGGCCGCGAATCATCGGCGTAGCCAGTGCCTTGCCAAACCGGCGAGTGGCTGGCATTGGCCGTAGGATTGTTGACCGCCTTGGTACACAGACGATCGGCTGTTTTGACTTGGACGAACGAAAAGCCGTTGGCCGGATCGCTGTAATTCTGGGAGAAGGTGCCGTAACTGCCACTCGCCGGGGTGCCACCGCCATCCTTGCAAATCTCTGCCGCGTACTGCGCTGCATTGGGCGTTTCAAAATCGTTCTGGTACACCGTGATCAGCCCCTGGGCAAAGAGGCTGGAGGTGGCCAGCAACATGGCCGAGGAAACAACGATGTTCCGGGCGTTCCGCTGACGAGTCATAACACTTCCTTGGCAATCATATTAGGCGCCATCAATACATTTGATCGCATCGATAAAGCAAAAGACGAAGTCTATTTAGCAAAGCATGACGAAACACGTGATGAAGGTCAAATAACGTGAATCGATGACCATTTCATCCGGTTTGTCGCGGTTTGTGGCGCAGACCACATACACCACCCAGTGTAAATGTATTTATATGTTTCCAGTTTGCGGTTCGATCGGTATCTAGTGGCCAGCCATTGATGTAGCGGCAGACTTCTGCCCTTCGCCAGCCTTGCGCAAGGCCACCTTTGCCCACAGAAAAATGCACCACCCGCCTTTGCAGACCGGTGGTGCATGCGTTAGCTACAGCGGCGCTCAGAACTTGTAGTTCAGGCTCACATTGACCGTGCGCGGCTCGCCCCAGGTGTAGGTGCTGTACCAGCTGAAGATGGTGTAGTACTTCTTGTCAAACAGGTTCTTCACGCTGAGCGAGGCGGACAGCTGCTTGTTGAAGTCGTAGCGGGCCATGGCATCCCAGACCCAGTAGTTCTGCACGGTGTGCACGGCATTGCCGCCGGTCGGCACATTGATGCTGCCCCAGGTCTTGTCCTGCCAGCGCGCGCCGCCACCCAGGGTCAAACCGCTCAGGCTGCCGGCCAGCTTGTAGCTGGTGTAAAGGTTGAACTGGTTGGAGGGCGTGAGGGTGGAGACACGCTCGCCATCCTTGCGCGCAATGCTGTGCGAGTAACCGGCCTGGATCTGCCAGGCGGGGGTGATCTGGCCAGACACCTCCGCCTCCCAGCCCCGGGTCTTGACGCCCTGGATTGCCCGGTAGGCCGGGTTGCCGCTGGGGGTGATGCCGCCGCTCTCCACGGCATAGTTGTCCTGCAGGGTCTGGAAAACGGCAGCGCTGGCATTGAGCCGGCCGCCAAAGAACGAGGCCTTGGCGCCGAGCTCATAGTTCTTGCCCTCGAGCGGATCCAGGGTGCGGCCCTGCTCGGTCTGGTAGGACTGCGGTTTGAAGATGCCGCTGTAGCTGGCGTAGACCGAGTAGTTCTGGTTCAGGTCATACACGGCGCCCAGGTAGGGCGTAAAGACATTCTTTTCCTTTTGCTCCTACACCCGGTTTCTGTAGTTGGACAGGCGCCCGCCCGTGATGAGCTTCAAGTCATCGCGCAGGTTCCAGCGGGCCGTGGTGTAGAGGCCGTTCTCATAGGTGCTCTCGTCATCACGGTAATCGGACGCGCTGTTCCAGACCGGGGCAGGCACCTTGCCATTCCACTGGTAGTAGTTGTCCACCACGCCGTCAAAGCCGCTGTTGTCGTTGTAGTAGCCATCGTTTTTCCAACGGCGCTTGGCCAGGCTGCCTCCCACCACCAGCTCATGGCTGCGCCCCAGCAGCGAGAAGGGGCCACTGGCGTACAGGTCGGCCGCATCGCTGGTGGTGCGGCCAATGTACTGGCCTCGCCACATGCTGACGCCGGCACCGGTCAGCGGGTCGGGGTTGCCACCGGCTGCAGCGCCCAGGTTGGCGTGGTAGCCGTTGATCTGGTGGTTGAGCTGCAGCTTGGTGACCCAGCCACTGTCAAAGTTGTGCTCCAAGGTGGCAAAGGTAGTGCGCGTGTACTGGTCCCAATGGCTCCAGTCGGCACCGTTGTTGAACGAGCGCGGCATGGCGTTGAAATGGCCGTTCGCATCGAGCAAGGGGATACCGCCCCAGGTCGATGCCGTGGGCTTGTTGTCCTGGCGGTCGGCGCCCACCGTCAGCAGCGTTTGGGGCGTCAGGTCCACCTCGACAATGCCGTAGAGCACGCCCGTCTTGCGCTCGTAGCGGTCGAGCTGCGAGTGCTTGTCCTGGTAGGTGGCAACGCCGCGCGCGCGGACGCTGCCGCTGTCGTTGAGCGCGCCGCTGACGTCCAGCTCCCCCCGGTAGTTCTGGTAGCTGCCGGCGCTGATGCTGGCATGGCCGCTGAATTCCTTGGTTGGCTTCTTGCGCACCAGGTTGATGGTGGCGCCCGGGTCGCCGCTGCCAGTCAGCAGCCCGGTGGCCCCCTTGAGCACTTCCACCCGGTCGTAGATCGCCATATCGGTCAGCGTATTGCCCGCGGAATAGGCCGAGTTGCGCGACATCGGAATGCCGTCGTACTGGAAGTTCTGGATCGCAAAGCCACGCGCGTAGTACTCGGTGCGCTCGCTGTCGTAGGTCACGATGCTCACGCCCGGCGTGTGGTTGATGACATCGTCAATCGAATGGAGCTGGAAGTCATCCATCACCTGGCGCGTCACCACGCTGACGGACTGCGGCGTCTCACGCGGCGTCAGCACCAGGCGGGTCGCCGTTGCCACAGCGCCAGGCGTGTAAGAGCCCGAGCCCTCGGTGATCTCGCCAAGCTGGTTGCTACGCACGGTCACTTCGGACAGCGTGACTTCCCCTCCCGCTGCAGATGGGGAGGCGGCCAAAGCTGCGGCAGCCGGAGCTGCGGCAGCCAATGCTGTGCCAGCGGGCACAGGCGCGGCTGCCTGCACCATCAACACGCCCCCTTCCACCCGGCCCTGCAGGCCCGATCCCTGTAGCAAGGCCTGCAAAGCCTGCGACACATCCTGCGCTCCTTGCAGCGCTGGCGCCTGGCGGCCCTGCGCTGCTTCGGGCGCTGCGCTAAAGCGCAGATTCGCCTGCCGGGCAAATTGCGCCAGCGCGCTAGCGAGCGGTTGCGCCGGAATATCGAAGCTGGCGGTTTGCGCCATCGTCGCCTGCAGGTGCAGGGCCAGGCCCAGGCAGACCGCCGCATGCGCCAGCACGTGCGGCGCGGCTTGAAAGTGAATGAAGACATGAAAGAGTGCTCTCGTCCGATGAAAAGCGATGACGGGACGAGACAGCGCTGCAAAGCGCGTGCGAAGCTTGGAGTGCAGGCTGCCAAAGCGCACAGCACACTGGGCGCTGCCACCGTCAGATGGATTCCTGCGTGGATGGCGTGGGCTGTACACCGCCTGAAATCCGCGAATGCCTGGCAGCGCTGGGGACAGCCGCTGGCCAAAGCGGCCCCCATGATACTTATTCAAATGCGAATCAGTCTCATACTCAATATTAATGAGTGGTGTTTCAGCAACAGTTTGGTGAAGCATCCAGAGCGGGGGTGCAGGTCTACCACCCAAGGGGTCACCGGCCTCCGTGCGCGCGCCGGCGCAGGCGCAGCCAGCACTGCCATAATGGCCCGCCATGACCATCGCGCTCACCACCCTGCTCATCTACGCCAAAGACATGCAACGCACGGCGCGCTTTTATGTCGAGCACTTTGGTTACGCCTCCGACTGCGCCGTGGTCGATGGCCTGATCGCCCTCCAGCCTCTGCATGGCGGCGCGGAGATCCTGGTCCACCAGGCCGCCAAGAGCCTGAAGTTTGGCTCCGCGGTGCTCAAGCTCTCCTTCAGCGTGGCCGATGTCGAACAGTTTGTGGCCAAGGCCGCCGCAAAGGGGCTGGATTTTGGCCCGGTGCACCAGGCCAATGGCTACGCCTTTGCCAACACCAAGGACCCGGACGGCAACGCGATCAGCGTGTCGAGCCGCCAATACCGGGCGGGATAGGCACCACGCAAGCTCAACCCTTCAAGACCTTGCGGCCATACGAGGCTTGAGCGACCCAGTTCATCACCCCAGCAATGGCGGCAAGCGCTATACCGACGAGTGCCAGGCCATGCCATCCATCTACATGGGCGCTGTAGCCACCCAGTGCAGCGCCTGCGGCACCACCTAGAAAATAGGACACCATGAAAATCGTATTGGTCCTGTTCCTGGCCTCGGGATGTGTCGCAAAGATTCTGGATTGATTGGCCACCAATCCGGCTCGATTTCCCACATCCATCAACACCATGCCAACCACCAACCAGGCCAGACTCAAGCCGGAGAGGGCCACAAAGACATAGGCCAATGCGATAAGGCTGCAGCCATAAAGAATGGTTCTTTGGGCGCCGAATCTGTCGACCAGCATGCCAATTTTCTTGGAAGCAAACAAACCCACCAAGCCGACAAATCCAAACGCACCAATGGCTGCAGGATTGAAATGGTAAGGCGGCTGAGAAAGCATGCTGGCCAATGAGGCCCAGAGGGCACTGAATGCGGCAAACATCAAAAAACCCGAGGCAGATGCCAGGCGGATAAGGGGTTCTTCTCGCAGCATGGCGACCATGGATTTCAACAGACCTGCATAAGACACCGATGCCTGGGGATGTATCACGGGCAGCGTGCGCCACACCATGAAAAGCATGACGCCATTGAGCGCCGCAGCGACAGCGAAAATGGCATGCCAGCCAAGCTCTGCGCCTCCATAGCCGCTCAGCATTCTGGCCAACAACAGCCCTGCCGAGAGTCCACCCAACAGCGAACCAATCACCTTTCCCTGCGCTGCCGGTGGAGACGCGCTGACCATCGTCGGTATGATGATTTGCGCGGTGATCGCGGTCATGCCGACCACGGCGCAGCCGATCAGCAACCAGGTAAAACTGGGGGCAAAGGAGCAGGCCAGCAGTGCAAGCGCATTGACGCTGATGGTTCTTGCGGCCAAAGTGCGCGGCTCGATCCGATCCGCCAGAGGGACAAACAGCAGCAGGCCCAACGCATAACCGAGTTGCGTGATGGTCGCGATCCAGCTTCCGCTGCCGAGTGAAACGCCAAAAGTATCCGCCATTTGTGGCAGCAGCGGCTGGTGGTAGTAGATGGCAGATACTGCAAATGCACAGCACCAGGTCATTGCAAACAGCTGGTGACGATGCATGCATGCGTCAACCTTTTGCAGAATGGTTTTTGGCATGAAGGCTCCCCTCGTCTACTCTTGAGCCAGCCGGTCATTTCCCAGCGCTGCCGTCGACAGGATTATTTTTCCGACTGCCTGACCGGATTCCAATCGGAGATGGGCCGCTTGCGCATCTTCAAGTGCATAGACACTGTCGACAACGGGATGCAGCCTTCCGTCGTCGAACAGCGCTAGCCAACGCTCTGAGAAGCGTTCCACCATGGCGCACTTCTCCTCCAGCGAGCGGCTTTTCATCACCGTCCCCATGATGGAGAGACGACGGTAGAGAACACGGTCCAATGGCAACTTCCCTCCGCTGCCGCCCCCGAGAATGCCCACCTGGATCATTCGCCCGCCTTCGGCCAGCGAATGGATGTTGGCGGCCAGATACGGCGCACCAATAAAGTCCACAACCAGATTGACGCCTTGGCCATCGGTATCGGCGTCGATCACTTGCTGGAAGCTCTCGGCGCGGTAGTCGATGACCCGATCTGCACCCCAGGCCAACACGCGCTGCAGCTTCTCAGCGGAAGTGCTGGCAAAGATGCGAGCACCAGCGCAGTGGGCGAGCTGCACGGCAGCAGAGCCAACCCCTCCAGCGGCGGCATGCACCAGGACGGACTGATCCGCTTCGAGACGGCCCAAGTGAAACAGCGCTTCATGGGCAGTGACAAAGACCTCGGGAATCGCGGCTGCTCGCACATCGTCCATTCCGCGCGGAATAGGCATAGCCATCCTGTGGTCCATGCGGGCGAATTCGGCGTAGGCCCCTCCACCGACGATCCCCATCACCCGATCACCTATTTGATAACCCGAAACGGATGCACCAAGGTCAACCACCTCGCCAGCGACCTCCAGCCCCATCAGCTCGGAGTCGCCAAAGTTGGCCCGGCCATAGCGGCCCATGCGTTGCAAGGCATCGGCCCGGTTGACGCCAGCGGCCCCGACTCGCACCAACAGGTCATGGGGCCGT
Source organism: Comamonas sp. B-9 (assembly GCF_000410635.1). Classification (NCBI taxonomy): domain Bacteria; kingdom Pseudomonadati; phylum Pseudomonadota; class Betaproteobacteria; order Burkholderiales; family Comamonadaceae; genus Comamonas; species Comamonas sp. B-9. The sequence continues at coordinate 13,967 of NZ_APCR01000505.1, read as the reverse complement.
ACCTCTGGAATCGGCAATTCCTCGATCTGGAGCGTCTCAGGACCACCAAAGACTTTTTGAACAACGGCTTTCATCAACTTGCGACTCCTTCTTCGAGCGAAATCAGCTCAACTACAATGGATTCGATGGTACGGGGCCAAGCCCCGCGTGATAACTGGCCAGAATTCGTTAACGGTTTTGCGGGAAATGCAAATATGGGCGCTGAGCGCATCGCTGAGTTTCTGGAGGTGTTTGTCCACGTTACCCGTGAAGGCAGCTTCTCCGCAGCAGCTCGGCGCATGGGGGTCGCCCCCTCGTCGATCACGCGCAGCATTGACACGCTCGAAGCGCGTCTTGGAACGCCTGTTTTCAGGCGCTCTACGCGGCTCATCACCTTGACCGAGGCTGGTGCTGCGCTGTTTGTCAGAGCCAAGCGCGTGCTGGACGAGTTGGCAGATGCGCAACAGGAAATTGCGGCCCTGAGTGGTGGAGCCCATGGTGTTTTGCGCGTGGCCTGCTTTCCCACCTTCGGCAAGCGGTACGTGATTCCTGTGGTGGCCTTGCTGGCCAAGACCCACCCCCAATTGCGCGTGGAGCTGGATTTGACAGAACGGCTTGCAGATCCTGTGGCTGAGCGCCTGGATGCGGTGATAAGGATAGGCAAACTTCCGGACAGTTCTCTGGTCGCCACCAAGATCGCCACGCAAATCCGTACGCTGTGTGCCAGCCCTTTGTACATCTCCGCAGTGGGTGCTCCAAAATCTCTGGACGATTTACCAAGCTACCAGCTCATCGATAAACTGCATGGCGCAGATTTGCTGGGCTGGTCTGACTTTCTCGGACATGGCGTTTTGCCAGACCAGGCCGTTTTTCGTTGTGATGATTTTGAAGCCATGCGCTTGGCTGCGCTGGCGGGCGTGGGCATTGCGCTGTTACCCGATTGGGTAGTAGGCAATGACATTGCCACGGGGCATCTGCTGAAATTGACTGCCGGCCCCAGCGACAGCACCTGCTTGCATTCCGACATCCATCTGCTGCGCGCGCCAGTGGAGCCCAGTGCCAAACTGCGCGTGTTCACCGAGCAGTTAAAGCGCTTTATCGGCGAGCCCCATCGTTGGGCGGTGTGAGCTGAACAGCCTGCGCGGCCCGCCAGATGGCGGACCTCGTCAAGCACCGCCTTACTGCAGCCCCAAAAACTTGAACGGCTCCGAAGGCTGGAACGATGCCGTGGCATCGCCGGCAAATGCATGGTTCTGGTTCGGGCCCAGATCGAGCTTCATCACCTTGCCGGTGTCGCGGCTGAAGTTCAGCGCCTTCAGGTCCACCCAAAAGGTATTGGGCGTCAGGGCCGATTCAAAGAAGTAGAGCTTGCGTTGGTGGTCGAACACCGTGCGCCAGCGCGTCGAGGAGATATTGGGCTGGTCCGGGGTCGTGATGCCATAGGGCACGGAGACATTGCGGATCACGCTGAACACACTGGCCAGCGCCTTGTTGGGCTCCTGGTCCTGCGGCACGGCTTTCACATAGAACGACGCGCGGGCAAAGCGGTCGGCCGCCCGGTTGGTGCCCGGCAGCATGACGGTGCCGCCAATCTGCTTCCAGTAGCTGTTGAGCGCCAGCTGCTCGTCAAAGGTGGGCGAGTTGGTCATCACCTGGTAGCTGCGGCTGTGGTGGATGACCTGGCGGCCGCCGATGTACTCGACAATGGCGCTGTCGCCACTGGCGTCCGACATCGACAGGTGCAAGGTGGTGAGCCGGTCCTCGCCGGGCACATTGTCCGAGACGATGGTGAAGGGCTGCTGCTCCAGCGCCTTGACGGCCTCGGCCACGGTCGCAAAGTTGTCGAGCACATACTGGGCCCAGGCGGCAATCGTCAGGCCCGGTTTGCTCTTGTCATCGAAGGCCGGGTACTGCGACTCGGCCAGCCACAGCAGGTTGGCGCTCAGCCCCGCCTCGTTGACGCCATCGGTGGTGGAGACGTCATAGCCCGAGGTCACCAGGCTGCCGTAGCGCGAGGTCCAGCGCAGCGAGTTGGGCCCTGCCTGGCCGGTGCGCTCCATGCCGCGTGGCAAGACCCAGAGGTTGCTGGTGATGTCGTTTTTCCAGTCCATCGAGCGGGCGGTGATCACCTGGTCATGCGCGCCCAGGTAGACCACCCGCGTGCAGGCCATCGCGCTGCTGATGGTGCCCAGGCTCAGCACGCCGGCCAGCCATGCGGTGCCCAGCTTGCGCGCGGGCAGCAGTCTCTTTTCTTGCGTCATGGGTCACTCCCCCACCGGTGGATTGGCAATATCAGACCCGCCAGCAGGCCGCGCCTACCGGGTCAGGCAGCGGCGCCCCGGCTGCCTGTTTACTGGGCGCTGGCCTTCCAGCTGCCGTCTGCTTGCTTGCAGAACCAGAACTGCCATTCCTCCTTGAGCTTGCCGGTGGGGCGGCTCGCTTCCACATTCAGCAGGCGGCAGGTATCGGCCTTCTGGGTCTGGCTGGTTTGCAGCGGGGTCAGCGCCATTTGCACCTGGCGGTGGCGCGGGCCCTGGCTGCTGGTCCACTGCGTGGTGCTCTTGTCAGCGGCATTGTTCAGCACATCGCCCACGGCCTTGCGCAGCGCGGGCACATCCTTGGCGGGCACGCTGGCGGTGATGGTCTGGTTGAGAAACGACAGGGGCGCGGCAGACGCGGCCAAGGCCAGGCTACCCAGGACGGTGGCCAGTACCAAGGCGGGCAGTTGGCGTGCAGCAGGCTTTTTCATGGTGTCATATCCTCTCATTGAATTTTTCGGTGCGATCAGCAGCGAAGCTTCAGGCCTCCCACGCGGGCTGGCCCTGCGCGCTTCACCTGGACTCGCGTTATCAGCGAGTTGATCATATTCCATATAGTCTGATCTACCCACCCTATGAAAATGACGATGACGTTCAGCAACGCCAGCCAGCCCTCAGCAGGACCCCGCCATGCCGCGCGAAAACATCAATGACTTATTGGCCTTTGTCGCGGTCGCGCGGGAAGGCAGCTTCACCAAGGCCGCTGCGCAACTGGGCGTGTCGCAGTCAGCGCTCAGCCACACCATCCGGGGCCTGGAGGCCCGCATGGGCGTGCGCCTGCTCAGCCGCACCACGCGCAGCGTCTCGCCCACCGAGGCGGGCGCCTATCTGCTGGCCCGCATCGGCCCGGGCTTTGACGAGATCGAATCGGGCGTCGCCGCGCTCAGCGATTTTCGGGACACGCCGCGCGGCCATGTCCGCATCACCACGGCCGAGCATGCGGCCAACACCGTGCTCTGGCCCAAGCTCGCGCCGGTGATGCAGCGCTACCCGGATGTGTCCATCGAGATCAATGTCGACTATGGACTGGGCGATATCGTCGCGCAGCGTTTTGACATGGGCATACGCCTGGGTGACCAGGTCGCCAAGGACATGATTGCGGTGCGCATCGGGCCCGACTGGCGCATGGCGATTGTCGCAACGCCCGACTACCTGCAGCGCATGCCCCCGCCCCAGACACCACAGGACCTGGCCGCCCACCAGTGCATCACCATGCGCCTGCCCACCCATGGCGGGCTGATGGCCTGGGAGCTGGAGAAAGATGGCGCCGCCGTGCAGGTGCGCGTGCAGGGCCAATGGGTGTTCAACGGAAGCCGCGCCATGCTGCGCGCAGCACTCGCCGGATACGGCCTGACCTATGTGCCCGAAGACATGGCCGCGCCCCACCTTGCGCACGGTGAACTGGTACGGGTGCTGGACGACTGGTGCCAGCCCTTTAGCGGCTACCACCTCTACTACCCGCACCGGCGCGGCATGTCGCCTGCGATGCGCGTGGTGGTGGATGCATTGCGCCACAGCGAGGTGGCCACCGTAGCCGATCTGCCCGCCGTGTTGCGAACTACGCACATGTAAGAAATTCGACGCAAATGATAATCATTTTTATATAGAATGGCGTTTTACAGGCGCCAGCAATAACAACACCATGCCACCAGGGCCTCCTGCACCACCCCTTACAAGGGTTCCGCAGCAGCCCCCTCAGCCTGCATCATCCGCATGCAGCCCAGGTCAGTAGCCAGCAGTCTTTTCTTCCCCCCTTGCTTTAACTGGCTGGACCCTATGGCTTCTCGCACCTCTTCCCAGGCGCAGCGTATCTCTGCGCGCGCCACTTCCACTCTCCAACCCCGTTACCTGGCCGCCGCTGTCGCCGCGCTGGTGTCTGCCGGCGCCCTGGCGCAGCAGGCTGCGCCGGATCAGCCAATGCAACTGGCGCAACTGGCGCAAGCAGAATCGACCATGCCGCAGGTCACGGTGCTGGGCAAGGCCGAGAAGGCCCCCGGCACGGTGACCGTGATCTCCGGCGAGGAGCTGGAAAAAGCCAACAGCATGGCGGACATCTCGCGCTACCAGCCCCTGGTGTCGGCCCCCGGCACCGCATCGGGCACCAGCCGCAACCGCAGCAGCTTTGACCGCTCGGGCACCACGGGCTACAACATTCGCGGTATCGAAGGCAACCGCATCGGCATGGATGTGGACGGCATTGAAATGCCCGACGCCAGCACCCGCCCCTATGTGAGCCGCGCCGGCAACAACACCTTTGGCATTGGCCGCGACTTTATCGACCCCGAGATGTTCTCCTCGGTCGGCATCCAGTCGGGCACCACCACGGCCCGGCGTGCAGCGGGCGGCATTGGCGGCGCCGTCAGCTTCAAGACCAAGTCGGCCAGCGACTTCTTGCGCAATGGCAACACCAGCTACTTCGGTGGCAAGCTCGGCTTCGATTCCGCCGACCATTCCTGGAACGAAAGCATCACTGCAGCGGGCAAATCGGGCAGCCTCGATGGCCTGATCGCCTTCTCGCGCCGCGATGGCAAGGAGACGCAGAACAACAGCGCCCTGGGCATCAAGGCATCGCCGGAAGACTGGCATTCCAACGCGCTGCTGATGAAGGGCGGCCTGCAGATCGATGCCGAGAACCGCCTGGAGCTGTCTGCCGACCTGTACCGACGCAGCAACCAAAACCAGTTCTATGGCTGGAGTACCGACAACAGCGCCATCACACAAAACAATAGGCAGGACAGCGACACCAGCCGCAACACGCTGCAGCTGTCGCACCTGTGGACGCCCAGCAGCGCCTTTGTCGATCAGCTGGACACGCGCCTGTTCTTCCAGAACACCGATACCGAAGACGTGACCGACACCACCACCTTGGCGAGCGGCGCCGTCACGCGCAACCTGTCGCAAAACAAGACCAAGGCCTGGGGCCTCTCGACCACCGGCGACAAGCGCATTGACCGCCACCGCATCAGCTTTGGCTTCAACGCACAGACGCAGAGCCAGGAGCGCCCCTGGAACGTGGCCGGCTACATGAAGCCACAGCCCGATACCGACACCACGCGCCTGGGCGCCTTCATCCAGGATGACATTGGTTTTGATGTGGGCGGCAAGCGCCTGGGCGTGATCCCGGCGCTGCGCGTGGACCGGGTCAAGGTCGAACCCAAGCACCTGGGCGATTTTGCCGAAGGCGCTTTGACCGAAGACGCGGCCTCCAAGCTGTACAGCAACCTCAGCAGCACCATCTGGAGCCCGAGCCTGGGCCTGACCTATGAGCTCACGCCCAAGTTCATGGCCTACGGCCAGTACAAGCGCAGTGGCCGTGCACCGACCGCTGGCGAAGTGTTCGGCTCCTGGAACATGGACCAGAACTACGCGGGCTCCGCCCAGTACGCACTGATCGGCAACAGCAACCTCAAGCAAGAGACCAGCAACGCCTTTGAGATCGGCGTCAAGGGATCGCCCGCCGACGGCGTGCTGTTCAATGCATCGACCTTCTACACGCGCTACAAGGACTTCATCGGCTACACCCGCTACACCCGCGCCAGCGCGCCGGACAAGTTCAGCAATGTGCCGGCCCACATCGGCACCATCTACCAGGCCGAGAACCGCGACGAGGCGACGATCTACGGCCTGGAGATGAGCGCCCGCCTGGACCACGGCCAATGGGCACCTGCCGTGAAGGGCCTGTACTCGACCTGGGCGCTGGGCCTGGCCCATGGCACCTCCAAATCCAACTACGCAGGTGACAAGGATGTGCCGCTGGATACCGTCCAGCCGCGCAAGGCCGTCATCGGCGTGGGCTATGACGCGCCCATGCGCGCCTGGGGCGTCAACATGACCGGCACCTTTGTGGCCGGCAAGCAGGCCCAGGCCACCAACCGCGAGAGCTATACCAACGCCGGCACCGACATTGCCGACTCCAGCATCGAGCAGTTCCGCGTGCCCGGCTATGCGCTGTTCGACCTGTCTGGCTACTGGCAGATCAACAAGAACGCCCGCCTCAACGTCGGCATCTACAACCTGACGGACAAGCGCTACTGGGATTACGCCAGCAGCCGCAGCCTGCAGCCCTCCGTTGCCAAGGACCAGCGCGACATCCAGCTGCTGACCAACCCGGGCCGCACCTACGCCGTGTCGTTGAACGTCAATTTCTAAGCTTTTCTCCCACCACGAAAGGACCCCAGCATGAACCGCTTTTCCGCCGCCATGACCGCCGTTGCAGCCGCCGCGCTGCTCAGCGCCTGCGCCAGCAACAACGGCAACGACAGCAAGACGGCAGCCCCCGCCTCTGCCGCCAAAACCGAAGCCAAGGGCCCGGCCACCCCCGTGGGCGGCCACGGCCACAATGCCTTCATGGGCGGCTATGACGCCAACCGCGACGGCGTCGTCACCCGGGACGAATACGACACCCTGCGCAAAGAGCGCTTTGTCGCCGCCGACACCAACAAGGATGGCTGGCTGAGCGAGGACGAATACGTGGCCGAGTTTGAAGGACGCCTCAAGGCCCAGTACGCCGCCGCAGGCAAGAAGCCCGACCAGCAGTACGAAGGCAGCATCAAGCAGGCCCACGTGCGCTTCCACATCCTCGACACCAACAAGGATGGCAAGCTGAGCATCGAAGAGGAAATCGATATCGCCAACAAGACCTTCAAGAACGCCGACCGCAACGGCGACGGCGTGGTCAACGCAGCCGATATGGCAGGCCAGTAAGCCATGCAAGCGCGCCACCTGTTTGCTGCGCTTGCCGCGACGTTCAGCCTGAACGCCGCCCAGGCCCACATGCCCTTTCTGCTGCCCAGCGTGTTTGATGTGCAGCCCAAATCCACCCTCAGTGTGGATGCGGGCTTTGCAGAAAAACTCTTCCTGTCCGAAGTCCAATTTGGCGCCACGCCGTTCAGCATCACCACGCCCTCGGGCACCACACTGCCCTTTGGCGATGTGCACCAGTTCAAGACCCGCACAGTGGCGGAGCAAAAACTGCCCGACGAAAAAGGCACGTACCGCCTCTCCAGCGGCCCGCGCCTGGGCGCCATCTTCCGCAGCTGGGAAGTGAATGGCAAAACCATCGTCGTGCGCGACCCCAAGGCGGTCATGCCCGAAGGTGGCGTGATGAAGCTGCACTACCAGTCGCTGTCGGTCTCCGATGCCTATGTCACCGCCGGTGCGCCCACCCCCATCAAGCCTTACGGCAAAGGGCTGGAGATCGTGCCCAGCACGCACCCGAGCGACGTGTTCGCCGCAGAGAAATTCAACTTTGCGGTGCACTTTGATGGCAAGCCGCTGGCAGACCAAAAGGTCAGCATCTACCGCTCAGCGATGGACCTGCAAGGCCAGAACAGCGTGGATGAGCTCAGCACCGACGCGCAAGGCGACATCAGCTGGACCCCGAGCAAGCCAGGCATCTACATGGCCCTGGTGCGCCACCGTGCCCCGGCTCCCGAAGGCGCTGCCGCGCCGACCTATGGCTACAACTACACGCTGACCTTCCGCGTGCTGGCGCAGTAGTGTTGCTCAGGGCTGTGGCACTCGCAGCGCTTGCTCCATCCCGGGCAAGCTCCCTGCGGGTCACGGCCCGCCTTCCATCGCCCATCACCAGCTGGCATCCGCCCTCCCCGGCGGGCGCTGCGGCGCAAACACCTCGACCAGATGGTCCACCAAGGCCTTGGTCTTGGCGGGAAGATGGGCCCCGCCATGGAACTGCAGATAGATATCGGCCGGTGGCAGCCGCCATTGCGGCAACACCGGCTGGAGCTGGCCCGCGCGCACGAGCGGGCCGACCTCCCACTCCGAGCGCATCAAGATGCCATGCCCCGCTATCGCCCAGGCCGTGGCCGACTCTCCATCGTTGGCACTCAGCGGCCCCCTCACCTTCACCGTTTCTGTCTGCGCGCCATTGCGCAGATGCCAGGTACCAAACGCCTCGTCGCCCTCGCGGATAAAAAGGCAGGCGTGGCGCGTCAGTTCCTGGGGCGATGATGGCGCGCCCATTGCTTGCAGATAGCGCGGCGAGGCACAAAGCACACGGCGGTTGCGTGCCAGCACCCGGGCCGTCCAGCGGGAATCCGGCATATCGCCCATGCGGACCACCAGGTCAAAACGGTCCTCCAGCAGGTCGGCAGGCCGGTCGCTCAGCTGCAGCTGCAGCTCCACCTCTGGAAAGCGCTGTGCGAATGTTCCCAGCGCTGGCGCAATATGCCGGCGCCCAAAGCCAAAGGTGGCATTGACCCGCAACAGGCCCTGCGGCACGGCGGCGGCTCCGCCAATGGCGCGCTCCAGCGAACCAAGCTCGGAGAGCAGACGCGCACCTTCGACCAGGTAGCGCTCGCCCTCAGGCGTCAGGCTCATGCGGCGGGTGGTTCTTTGCATCAGCCGGGCACCCAGCCGGGCTTCGAGTGCTGCAAGACGCTTGCTGACGGCGGGACCCGTGACACCCAGCTGCTGGGCCGCGCTGCGCATGCTGCCCTCTTTGCTGAGCAGCGCAAAAAAGGCGATGTCAGAAAATCCATCCATTCGTAACTCCAGCGACCGAAAGTCGTGCTCTGCCGCGCATTGTATATTTCCGCCTCAGCTGTGAGACTCGGAGCCATCGCGTACACAGAGCACCCCCATGCACCGAACCCTTTACCGCAAGCTGGTCGACGCCCATACCGTCGCCCAGCTCGACGCGCAGAACGTCTTGCTGTTCTGCGACCTGCACTTGATGAACGAGTACACCAGCCCCCAGGCCTTTGCCGGCCTGGACGAACAAGGTCGCAATGTGCTGATGCCCGGCCAGAACATGGCCGTCGTCAGCCACGTGATTCCGACCAACCCCGGCGCCATTCGGGTCATCCGCGATGCCGCACCCGCGCTGCAGGCCAGCAAGCTGCGCAAGAACTGCGAGCAGCACGGCATTCCCTTGTTCGACACCCAGGATGCGCTGCAAGGCATCGAGCATGTGGTGGCGCCTGAGCACGGCATGGTCCGCCCCGGCATGGTGGTCATTTGCGGCGATTCACACACGACCACCTACGGGGCATTAGGCGCACTGGGCTTTGGCATCGGTACCTCGGAAGTCGAGCATGTGCTGGCCACGCAAACCTTGGTGTACCGGCTCGCCAAGGACATGCGCATCCAGGTCGATGGCGTGCTGCCGCTGGGCACCAGCGCCAAGGACCTGATCCTGATGGTCATCGGCCATATCGGCGCCCAGGGTGCCCGGGGCCATGTGATCGAGTTCTGCGGCACGGCATTTGACGCCATGTCGATCGAAGCCCGCTTTACCGTGTGCAATATGGCCGTCGAGGCCGGCGCCCGTGGCGCCTTGATCGCGCCAGACCAGAAAGCCGCAGACTATGTGCTCGCGCGCTCCGCCGACCTGAACGGCCCCATCCAGCAGGCCGCCCTGCAGCACTGGGCCAGCTTGCGCAGCGATGAAGGCGCGGTGTTCGATGTGGAGCACCGTTTTGACGCCAGCGATGTGCCCCCGCATGTGACCTGGGGCACCAGCCCGGACCAGGTCGCGCCCATTGGCGGTGCGGTGCCTGATCCCGAGACACAGGCCGCAGGCCCCCTGCGCCGCAGTACCGAGCAGGCACTGCGCTACACCGGGCTCGCCGCAGGCACCCCGCTCGAAGGCATCGCCATCCAGCATGTGTTCATCGGCTCCTGCACCAACGCCCGCATGGAGGACCTGCGGGCCGTGGCCGAGGTGGTGCGCGGGCGCCAGGTGGCCCCAGGGGTCCGCGCCATGGTGGTGCCGGGCTCCGGCGCGGTCAAGCAGCAGGCAGAAGCAGAAGGCATTGCCAGCCTGCTGCTGGAGGCTGGCTTTGAATGGCGCGAGCCAGGCTGCTCCATGTGCCTGGCGATGAACGGCGACATCCTCGCTGACGGGGTGCGCTGCGCCTCCACCACCAACCGCAATTTCGAGGGGCGCCAGGGACGCGGCGCCATCACCCACCTGATGAGCCCTGCGATGGCAGCCGCCGCTGCCGTCACCGGCACCATTACCGACGTTCGCCGTCTGGAGACCCGCCATGCGTGAGCAACATATCCTGAGCGGCAAGATGGCCGCTTTGGCCATCGAGAACCTGGACACCGACCAGATCATGCCCAAGCAGTTTCTGCACGGCATCGACAAGGCCGGGCTGGACAAGGGCCTGCTGTATGACCTGCGTTTTGATGCCGCAGGCCACCAGCGCCCAGGCTTTGTGCTGAACCAGCCCGAGCGCGCCGATGTCGAGATCCTGGTGGCTGGCGCCAATTTTGGCTGCGGCTCCAGCCGAGAGCACGCCGTCTGGGGGCTGCAGCAGTACGGCATACAGGCCATCATCGCGCCCAGCTTCGGAGAAATCTTCTACTCCAATGCGATGAACAACCAGCTGCTGCTGGTCATGCTGCCTGAGGCAGACATCGCCCAGCTCATGGCCGATGCAGGCCGCCTGGAGACCTCGCATGCCCATATCGACCTGCAGACGCTCCGGGTCAAAAGCCCGAGCGTGGACGCGCGTTTTAGCCTGTCGGAGCGCCACCACCGCATGCAGCTCGAGCGCAGAGACCTGATCGGCATGTCACTGACGTACCAGACAGAGATCACACATTTTGCGCAACGCCACTGGGCGGCCTATCCTTGGCTCAAAGACGTGGCCCTGCGCACCCGCCAACAATTGGGCGCGACGCCACGCGCACAGCCACCGGCCAGCCTTGGAGGAAAAGCCTGATGTTCGAGCGTTTTGACACCCGCGATGTAGCCGTCAACGGCACCGTGATCCGTTGCCGCTTCGGGGGCAGCGGCCCCGCACTGCTGCTGCTGCACGGCCACCCGCAGAGCCATGTGATGTGGCACCGCGTGGCCCCGACCTTGGCCGAAAAGTTCAGCGTCGTCTGCGCCGACCTGCGCGGCTATGGCGACTCGGCCCGCCCCGGGGCCAGCCCGCACCATGCCGCCTACAGCAAGCGCACGATGGCCCAGGACATGGCCGATCTGATGACCAGCCTGGGCTTTGCGCAGTTTCGCCTTGCCGCCCATGACCGGGGCGCCCGCGTGGCCCACCGGCTGCTGCTGGACCATCCGGGCCGGGTGACGCGCGCCATGCTGCTCGATATTGCACCGACCCTGGCCATGTACGAGCAAACGACAGAAGCCTTCGCCAAGGCCTACTGGCACTGGTTCTTTCTGATCCAGCCAGCGCCGCTGCCAGAGCGGCTGATTGACGCCGACCCTGCCGCCTATATTCGCGATGTGATGGGACGCCGCCACGCCGGCCTGGCCGCCTTCGCGCCAGACGCCCTGCAAGAGTACCTGCGCTGCATCGCCATCCCGGGCACCGCCACCGCCATCTGCGAGGACTACCGCGCATCCGCCGGCATCGACCTGGAGCACGACCGCGCCGACCGGGCCAAGGGACGCCAGGTGCTGACCCCGCTGCGCGTGCTCTGGGGCGCGGAAGGCGCCGTGGGGCGCTGCTTTCCGGTGCTGGACCTGTGGCGCGAGGCGGCCACCGAGGTCACAGGCAAAGCGCTCGACTGCGGCCACTACATCGCCGAAGAGCAGCCGGCACAGTTGCTGGAGGAGATGCGGGAGTTTTTTGCCATCTGATGGGCAGGATGGCGGTGGTCGTTGCGAGGCCCGCTGAGGGTATCAGCGGGCTTTCTTGGGTTTGGCTGGAGCGTTGGTGTCACCAATAGCCTCACCAACAAGCGTCGCGTGGCAGACGCTTAAGAAAGATCCAGCCCAGCCTCCCTGAGCCGAGCACGTAGATCATCGACTCCCACAAAGTGGATGGCATTGAGCCCCACACGCCTGGCCGCTTCCACATTACGCAGGCTGTCATCAATGAAGAGGGTGGATCTGGGGCTCAAACCGAATCGTTGGATGGTGAGCTCAAAAATCTCGGCTTGAGGCTTTACCAGTCCCTCGAGACCCGAGACAACGATGCCCTCGAACCAGTTGAGAAAGTCAAACCGCGCTTGCGCGATAGGAAAGGTTTCGGTAGACCAGTTGGTCAGTGCCAGCAAGCGCAGATGGCGCTGCCCAAGCTCCCTCAAAATGTCCACCACATCGTTGTTCGCACCAGGCATCATTTCCTCCCATCGATCGTAGAAGGCACGAATGTTCGCCTCCTGGGACGGATGCCTTTCAATAGCTTCTGCAATGGCTTCACTCCATGGCCTGCCTTGGTCCTGACGTTCGTTCCAATCAGGACTGCACACTTCTGCCAAGAACGCTTCCATACCTGCAACGTCCAGGCCAAAAATCTTTCGGTACAAGTGTCTCGGGTCCCATTGGATCAGCACATTCCGAGGTCAAAAATCACGGTATCTATCAGCGGTCCGTTCATGCAATCGCTCAAAGTAGTAGAACCGCTGCACCTTACACCAAACGATGGATCTTGTTGCCGCTTGCGTAGGTCTTGGTAGCTGCTGATCAACGCATTGCGGCTCAGCAGATAACTGCGCTTGATCACAATCCACCCTCGTAGAGCCCCCATTCATGAGCCCCGCTCATGGCGGCATGCGCCCCAAAGGGCTCAATCAAAAGCCGTTCCCTCTCTAGCATGCAAGCCATGGACCACCCGGCCGCGCCAGCGGCCCTTCCCTGGAGTTGATATGCAGATAAACGGCTATACAGCCCACACCCCAGGCACGCCTGTGCCCACCCGAATCCCTGACAGAAGCCAGCACTGGGCCCCACAGGAGGCCGCATGAGCAAACACCTGATCGCAGCAGGCGCTTCCATGCTGATCAGCAGCAGCATCGCGCCGGCCCAGGGCATTCATATCAGCCCGGCCGGCACACCGGCCACGATGATCGGCGCGGCGCAGAACTTCAGCGGCCATGTGGCCGTCGACATCAAGGCCGCGGGCGACAGCGCGCAGCAGGGCAGCGTGGGCATGGTCGACTTTGCGCCGGGCGCCCGCACCGCCTGGCACACCCACCCTGTCGGGCAGCTGCTGGTGGTCACCGATGGAAAAGGCTGGATACAGCAGGACGGCCAGGCCCGGCAGAACATCCAGGCCGGTGATGTCGTCTGGATCGATGCCGATGTGCGCCACTGGCATGGCGCCGCCGCCACTACCGGTATGCGCCATATGGCGGTGACCTATCTCAAGAACGGCAAGAACGCCGACTGGAAGGAGCTCGTCAGCGATGCGCAATACAACCCCCGCTAAATACCTGCAGCAGCTGCTGTGCGCCACCGGGCTGGTGGTAATGGCGGGTGACTCTGCGGCACAAAGCACGGCCACCCGCCCGGCAGCCGCGAGCGCACAGGCCTGCACGGCCAACGGCAAAGCCCAAGCCCCCTCGCAGCTGCTGAGCGCCCAGCAGCAGGCCATCCCGCCGATCGCAGCATTTGCGGCCGCAGGCGACATGGAGCGGCTGACGCCCAGCCTGCAGGCCGGGCTGGAGGCCGGCCTGACTATCAGCGATATCCGCGAAGTGCTGGTGCAGCTATACGCCTATGCCGGCTTTCCGCGCAGCCTCAATGCGCTCAACGCCTTTATGCAGCTGCTGCAGCAGCGCGAAAAAAGCGGCATGGTCGATGCACCCGGCTGCCCACCCAGCCGCGCCATGGCGCAAGGCGATGCGCTGCGCGCGGCCGGCCGCGCCAACCAGACCCAGTTGGCGGGCGCGCCCGTGCAAGGGCCCTTGTTTGACTTTGCGCCTGCCATTGGCGAGTACCTGCAGTCGCACCTG
>NZ_KE148543.1:1434-1640 GCF_000410635.1 Comamonas sp. B-9 | reverse complement strand
GCCCAGGCTCAGGCGCCCGCCCAAAGCCTTGAGCCAGCCGCAGCCGCTGCGCCTGTGCAGGCCACCCCGGCGATCACGCTGGCTGCCGCCTGGGACAAGGCCCTGGCGGCCAACCCCGGTTTGCAGGCGGCCCGCCATGGCGCAGCTGCCGCCGAAGGCATGGTGGTGCAAAGCCAGGCGCGTCCCAACCCGGAGCTGGCTGTCAG
>NZ_KE148543.1:690-1222 GCF_000410635.1 Comamonas sp. B-9 | reverse complement strand
ACTTTGCGACCCAGACCCATGCGCTGGCGACCCAGGCGCTGGATGCCGCCAACAAGCGGGTGCAGGCCGGCAAGGCTCCGCCGCTGGAGGCCAGCCGCGCCCAAGTGGCGCAGGCCAATGCGGCGATGGAGCTGGAGCAGGCGCGCTCATTGACCGGCGTGGCGCAGCACAACCTGGCCGCGCTCTGGGGCGGGCGCGGTACGGAGCTGGGGCTGGCGAGCGGCGACTTTTTGACCACCACGGCGGCCCCGACTGCCGAGCAGCTGGACCAGCGCCTCGATGAGGCGCCCGCCATGGTGCTGGCGCAGCGCGCGCTGGCGCAAAGCCAGGCCACATCGGCGCTGGAGCGCGCCAAACGCGTGCAGGACCCTACCGTGAGCCTGGGCGTCAAGCGCGCGCAGGATGTGGGCCGCAACCAGGTGTTTGTTGGCGTCAGCATCCCCTTGCCGCTGCTTGACCGCAACGCCGGCAACCAGCTGCAGGCGCTGCGCAAGGTGGACCAGGCCGAGCAGCAGCTGCAGGACCAGCGCCT
>NZ_KE148543.1:0-267 GCF_000410635.1 Comamonas sp. B-9 | reverse complement strand
CAGCCTGTTTGACAGCCAGCGCCAACTGCTGGACCAGCTGATGGCCTCGCACCGCGCCCGTGCGGAGATTGAACGCATCTTTGGCACGCCAGCGCTGGCGGCCGCTACAGGAACCTGATCCCATGTCCGAGAAAACCACATTCGATACCTCGCTCCGCTCATCCAAACAGTGGATCGCCGCGGCGGTGATGGCCGCTGCCGGTGTGGCCGGCGGCGCCTATTTGTTGCGCGGCCCCGGCGCGGCGGCTGCAGCGCCCGCTGCAGCGG
>NZ_KE148542.1:82716-97194 GCF_000410635.1 Comamonas sp. B-9 | reverse complement strand
CCGCCGGTGCAGGCTGGGCCTGGGGGCGCCACCGCTTGGCCGAGCCCAGTGGCCCGGCGATGGACGGGCTGTGGGGCCAGGCCTTTGCGGCGCCCGGTGGGCAGACCGAAGTGCGCATGCAGGCCTTCCAGGGCAAGCCCTTGCTGCTGAACTTTTGGGCCACCTGGTGCCCGCCTTGTGTTGAAGAGCTGCCGATGCTCAACCAGTTCTACGAAGCGCAGCGCGCCAAAGGCTGGCAGGTGGTGGGTTTGGCGGTGGACCAGGATGCGGCGGGGCAGCGTTTTTTGCAGCGCACGCCGCTGGCCTTCCCCGTGGGGATTGCCGGCATGGGCGGCACGCAGCTGACGCGTGACCTGGGCAATTCCGCAGGCGGCCTACCGTTCACAGTGGTATTTGGTAGGCAAGGTGACGTTCAACATCGTAAAATGGGGCAACTTCTTGCATCTGACTTGCAAAATTGGGCAAGTCTATAAGGTGTGCAAGCCGGGACGGCAGTAGTGCCGTTGATCAAAAATCAAAGATATTGAGTCAAATAGGGCGAAATTGGAGTAAATTTGCGCCCTGTTTGATTTTCTAGCCGTTGGAGCTCCCATGGATTTACGCAAGCTGAAAACCCTGATCGATCTCGTGTCCGAATCGAATGTCTCGGAGTTGGAAATCACCGAAGCAGAAGGCAAGGTTCGCATTGTGAAGGGCGGCGGCGCTGTGGTGCAGCAAGTGATGGCGGCGCCCGTGCTGCCCGCTGCGGCCCCTGCAGCGGCCCCCGCTGCTGCCGCTGCGCCGGCAGAAGCTGCTCCCGCTGCGGCGCAAGGCCATACGGTCAAGTCGCCGATGGTGGGCACGTTCTACCGCTCGTCCGCGCCCGGCGCCAAGGCCTTTGTCGAGGTTGGCAGCCAGGTCAAGGAAGGCGACACCGTGTGCATCATTGAAGCGATGAAGATCCTCAATGAGATCGAAGCCGACAAGTCCGGCACGATCAAGCAGATCCTGGGCGAGAACGGCCAGGCCGTGGAATTTGGTCAGCCTTTGTTCATCATTGAATAAGGCCTCGCCCATGTTCAAGAAAATTCTGGTTGCCAACCGCGGAGAGATCGCACTGCGTGTGCAGCGCGCTTGCCGCGAGCTGGGCATCAAGGCCGTGATGGTCTATTCCGAGGCCGACCGCGACGCCAAGTATGTGAAGCTGGCCGATGAGGCCGTCTGCATTGGCCCGGCTCCGTCGGCCCAAAGCTACCTGAACATGCCGGCCATCATCTCGGCGGCCGAAGTGACCGACGCCGAGGCCATCCACCCTGGCTACGGCTTTCTGTCCGAGAACGCCGACTTTGCCGAGCGCGTGGAAAAGAGCGGCTTCCAGTTCATTGGCCCGACGCCCGAGTCCATCCGCATCATGGGTGACAAGGTCTCGGCCAAGCAGGCGATGATCAAGGCCGGTGTGCCTTGCGTGCCTGGCTCTGATGGCGAATTGCCCGATGACCCCGCGCTGATCCGCCGCATTGCCAAGGCCATCGGCTACCCGGTGATCATCAAGGCCGCAGGCGGCGGCGGTGGCCGTGGCATGCGCGTGGTGCATACCGAGGCTGCGCTGGTCAATGCCGTGCAGATGACCAAGGCCGAAGCCGGTGCTGCGTTCGGCAATCCTGCGGTGTACATGGAAAAGTACCTGCAGAACCCGCGTCACATCGAAATTCAGGTGATGGCCGACAAGTTCAAGAACGCCGTCTACCTGGGCGAGCGCGACTGCTCCATGCAGCGCCGCCACCAGAAGGTGATTGAAGAGGCGCCGGCCCCTGGCATTCCACGCCGCCTGATCGAGAAGATCGGTGACCGCTGCGTGGCCGCCTGCAAGAAGATCGGCTACCGCGGCGCGGGCACGTTCGAGTTTCTGTACGAAAACGGCGAGTTCTACTTCATCGAGATGAACACCCGCGTGCAGGTCGAGCACCCGGTGACCGAATGGATCACCGGCGTGGATATCGTCGGCACCCAGATCATGGTGGCCGCTGGCGAGAAACTGCCGTTCACGCAGCGCCAGATCAACGCGCAGATGCGCGGTCATGCGATCGAATGCCGGATCAACGCCGAAGATGCCTACAAGTTCACGCCATCGCCTGGCCGGGTCACCACCTGGCACATGCCTGGCGGCCCGGGTGTGCGCGTCGATTCGCATGTGTACGCCAACTACTTTGTGCCACCGAACTACGACTCGATGATCGGCAAGCTGATCGTCTATGGCGACACCCGCGAGCAGGCCATTGCCCGCATGCGCACCGCGCTGCTGGAGACGGCGGTCGAAGGGATTTCGACCAATATCCCGCTGCATTCGGAGCTGATGGTGGATGCCAAGTTCAATGCCGGCGGCACCAATATCCACTATCTGGAAGAGTGGCTGGCTGCGCGCAAGCGCTGATGCGCGCCCTTTCATCGTGATAGATGCTGGCATTTCCAAGGGAATGCCAGCTTTTTGCATTAAGGAAACCCTGTCATGTACGAACTGTGCCTGATGTGCCCGGAAGACCGGGTCGAGAGCGTGAGCGAAGCGCTGGATGCGCTCGATGCGCTCAGCGTCTCGGTCGAAGATGCCGATGCCCAGACCGATGCCGAGCAGGCGCTGTTTGGCGAGCCCGGCATGCCGCCGCCCAAGGATGGCTGGCAGCGCAGCCGCATCGTGGCGCTGTTCCCGCAGCGCGCTGCGGCCGAAGAGGCGCAGAGCCTGCTGCAGCTGCAGGATTTCTTTGCAGGCTGCAGCCTGCTGGGCATCCGTGAAGTGGCCGAGCAAGACTGGGTGCGCCTGACCCAATCGCAGTTCGCCCCGGTGGACATCACGCCGGAATTCTGGATTGTGCCCACCTGGCATGAGCTGCCAGCGGCCGCAACCCGCAGCATCCGGCTGGACCCGGGCCTGGCCTTTGGCACCGGCACCCACCCCACCACCCGCATGTGCCTGCGCTGGATTGCGCAGCGCGGCGCGCAAGGCCAGGACCTGGGCCGTGTGCTCGACTATGGCTGCGGCTCCGGCATTTTGGCCATTGGTGCCGCCAAGTTTGGTGCGGTGGATATTGATGCGGTGGACATCGACACCGCCGCCGTGGAATCGACCGAATACAACGCCCAGGCCAACCATGTGCAGCTGCGCGCCGGCTTGCCTGATGCCGCCCAGGGCGAGTACCAGACGGTGCTGGCCAATATCCTGGCTACGCCGCTGAAGGTGCTGGCCCCCTTGCTCTGCGCCCATGTGGCCCAGGGTGGCCACCTGGTGCTGGCCGGTATCCTGGAGCGCCAGACCGATGAGCTGAAAGCCGCTTACGCCCCATATCTGCAGCTGGACGTGGCCGATACCGAAGACGGCTGGGTGCTGATGACAGCACGGCGCGCAGCAGATTCCGCCACCGGGACAGGCCGCTGAACTTCTGACCCTACAATCCACTGCGATGAGCCAGATAACGCGTTGCCCCCAGTGCCAGACCCGCTTCAAGGTGGTGGATGACCAATTGCGCATCTCCGATGGCTGGGTGCGCTGTGGCAAGTGCAAGGCGGTATTTGATGCGCTGACGCACCTGGTAGCCGGCGCGCCGGCGGCAGCGCCCGCAGGCGCGCAGGCGCCAGCTGTGGAGCATGTCCCTGTTGCATCGCAGGCCCCGGCGGTCGCGCCATCGCAGATGGTGTCGCCTGCAGCTCCTGCACCCAGCGCAGAGCCCGCGCAGGAGGGGGCGGCGGTGCTGCGGACCGAGAACTCGCTGCAGGTGGACCCCAACGCCCAGGTGCCTGAGCTGTCGGTGCTGGTGTTTCCGCGCCGCGCCAATGCGAGCGGGGATTCGGGCTATGTGGATTCGTCCTGGATGCAGGCCTATGAGGAAGAGGCCCAGGCGCAGACCTCCGTCGCACCACCCGCAGGCCAGGACCGCAGCGGTCTGGAGAGCGAATGGCAGCCGATGGCGGACCAGCGCCCGGAATCGCTGCGCAGCAGCCGGGTGGACTTTTCGGCGACGGACGACCTGGCGGAGCTGCAAGCCCGCGAGGGCCGCTTGCTGGAGGCCATAGCCGAGCGCCAAAAGCCCGCGCAGGCACCTGTGCCGCCCGTGCCCCCTGTACCGCCAGTTCCAGCGCAGCCCGCTGAGGTGCCTGAGGCACCGGCGCTGTTTGTCGATGAGGTGGTGGCACCCGCTGCCCCGGCCGCAAAAGACCAGCAGCTGCAGGCGTCTGCTTCACCTCCGCCGTATTTGAGGCAGAGCAGCGCCCATGATCTGTCCGACCCCGCCCCGGCGGCGCGGCAAGAGGATGAGCTGCTGCTGGCGCCCGAGATGGCGGGCAGAACCATGGATGTCGGCAAGCTGGAGCCCTCGCTGGCTGCAGCCACCAACTATGTAGCGCAGATGGACGAGGCCGTTGCAGCTGCTGATGCAGCGGCTGCCGATGCAGCTGCTGCTGCAGGCATGGGTGCGGCCGCCGAGCCCGGTTTTGTGCGCGCCGCCAAGCGCAAGGCCTTCTGGCGCAAGCCCTGGGTGGTCGTGCTGTCGCTGTTGCTCAGCTTGCTGCTGTTGGCGGCCTTGCTGCTGCAGATCGCGCTGACCCAGCGTGACCGCCTGGCCCTGGCCCAACCCCAATGGCGCCCGGCGTTGCAAGCGGCTTGCCTCCTGGCGGGTTGCGAGATTGCGCCGCCCCGGCAGCTGCAGGCCGTCTCCATCGACAGCACCAGCTTCAATGCCGTGGGGCCGCGCCAGTTCCGGCTGCGCGTGGTCTTGCGCAATGGCGTTGACTACCCGGTCGCAGTGCCGTCGCTGGAGCTGAGCCTCAATGACGCGGCAGAAAAGCTGGTGCTGCGCCGCGTGCTGAGCCCGCAGGAGCTGCAGGCACCTGCTGCGCTGGACGCGCATGGTGAGTGGACGGCGGAGATGGTCATCCAGGTGGCAGAGGCGGCAGGTGATGTCGTGGGCTACCGTGTACTGGCGTTTTACCCTTGAATTTTTGATAACAGAAAGAATAGCTTCATGGCTTCGCTGATCTGCGGCTCGCTCGCATTTGACAACATCATGACCTTTTCGGGCCGCTTTGCCGACCAGATCATGCCCGATCAGATCCATATCCTGAACGTGTCCTTTCTGGTGCCGACCTTGCGCCGCGATTTTGGCGGCTGCGCCGGCAATATTGCCTATGCGCTGCACCTGCTGGGCGGCCAGGCGCTGCCAATGGCGGTGGTGGGCCATGATGGTGACGGCTATGTCGCGCATTTCAAGCAGCTGGGTATCGATACGCGCTTTATCAAAAAGCTCGACGACCACTACACCGCCCAGTGCATGATCACCACCGACATGGACAACAACCAGATCACCGCCTTCCACCCTGGCGCGATGATGCAGGCCCATGAAAACACCATCACCAAGGACTGTGGCGCAGCCATTGGCATCGTGGCGCCCGATGGGCGTGACGCCATGCTGCAGCACGCCGAGCAGCTGCATGCGGCCGGTATTCCCTTTGTGTTTGACCCCGGCCAGGGCTTGCCGATGTTCGATGGCAATGACCTGCGCCACTTCATCAGCCTGGCCACCTGGGTCACCGTGAACGACTACGAAGGCAAGATGCTGAGCGAGCGCACGGGTTTGTCGTTTGCCGAGATCTCTACCCAGGTGCAGGGCCTGATGGTGACCCTGGGTGCCGAGGGCTGTGAGCTCTGGGAAAACGGTGAGCGCACCCATGTGCCTGGCATCCAGGCCACGGCCGTGGTCGACCCGACCGGCTGCGGCGATGCCTGGCGCGGTGGTTTGCTCTGGGGCCTGGAGCAGGGCCGCCCACTGCGCAGCTGTGTGGAACTGGGCAACCGCATGGGCGCCTTGAAGATCGCAGCACGCGGCCCGCAAAACTACCAGCTGGATTTTGACCCCGCAGCGGTCTGAGGCGGTGGCTTGGCCCCTCCGGGCTGAGCCTTGTCCTCAACCCTTGGCAAAGGCCTCCAGCGCCTCGCCGGTCATCCGGTAGCGAATCCATTCGCTCTGCGGCTTGGCGCCCAGGCTGTCATAGAACTCGATCGATGGCGTGTTCCAGTCCAGCACGCTCCACTCGAAGCGCCCGCAGTCCTTGTCCACGGCAATGCGCGCCAGATGGCGCAGCAGGGCCTTGCCGGCGCCGCTGCCGCGGTGGCGGGGGTCCACGTACAAGTCTTCCAGGTAGAGGCCATTGCGCCCCTGCCAGGTGGAGTAGTTGAAAAAATACACCGCAAAGCCAATGGCCTGGCCATCTTGCTCGCAGACCAGGCCATGCGCCGTGGCGCCCGCGCTGAACATGGTCTTGTGCACATGGGCGGCTGTGGAGAGCACCTCGTGCTCGGCATTTTCATAGACCGCCAGATCGCGCACAAAGCGCAGGATGGTGTCGGTGTCGTCAATGGTGGCGGGGCGGATGGTCAATGGCATACGAAAAAGCCGCTGGGGCGCTGGCAAGCAAAGGCTCAATCGTACAACGGCAACCAGGCCTGCACTGCCCAGGCCAGCAGGATGCCGCAGACCACACCGCCCACAATCTCGGCAAGGCTGTGGCCCATGCGTTCGCGCAGCGGCGGGGCTGTGGGTGCCGCATCGGGAGCTTGCGCCTGAAGGTGGTTGATGGCCTGCGCCTGTTTGCCCACCTGCCGGCGCAGGCTGCTGGCATCTAGCACCACGATAAATGCCAAGGTCAGCGCGACGCCAAACGCCGGGTGGCCAATGCCCTGTTTGAACGCGACCAGCGCAGCCATGCTGCTGACAATGGCGCTGTGGTTGCTGGGCATGCCGCCATAACCGATCAAGCCAAAGGCGGGCTTGCCCGCGCGCAAGCTGTTGATCAGAAACTTGAGCGAGCCAGCAACCAGCCAGGCCAGCAACGGGGTCAGCAGATACGACAGGTCCATGCTTATCCTTTCAGCCCTGCCAGTGCCCAGAGGCAGACCAGCACCCAGGCCAGCACCGTCAGCAGCAGCGGCAGATCGCTGAGCAAGGCATCGGTAGGCGACTCACCGCCATCGAGCTTTTCCACCACATACCAGTAACGAAACAGCCCAAACAGGACCAGTGGTATGGACACCACCAGCTGCGGGCGGACTGACATCACAAACATGCTGTAGAACAGCAGCGCACCGGTGGCGGCGATTTCTGCGTAGCGTTCCACCAGTGACACCGAATACTTCTGCAATACTGCCCGGGCCTCGGTACCCGTTTGCAGCAGCTCCTGGCGCCGCTTGAGCGCCGCCAGATACAGCGCCAGGCACAAGGTGGTGACAAACATCCAGGCGCTGATTGGCACCTGCAACGCCTGCGCACCCCCCCATACGCGCAGCACAAAGCCGATGGCGATCGTGAAAATATCGAGCACGGGCTGGTGCTTGAGGTAGTAGCTGTAAGCCAGGTTCAGCGCGAGGTAGGCAGCAATCACCGGCAGCACCTGCGGTGCCAGCGGCCATGCGGCCAGCAGTAGCACATACAGCACCAGCAGCAGCAGCAGTGCCTGGCGCACTGTCACCAGGCCTGCGGCGAGGGGGCGGCTGAGGGATTTGCGGGGGTGCTTGCGGTCCTGCTCGATGTCGCGCAGGTCGTTGACGATATAGGTGGCCGAGGAGGCGACACAAAACAGCAGCATGGCCAGCAAGGCCTGCAGCACGGCATGCTGATCGGTGAACGACCCCGTGAACACCAGCGGCGCCAGCACAAAGCCGTTCTTGATCCACTGGCGCGGCCGCATCAGGCGCACAAGACCTTGCAGACGGTGGTAGGGCGAGGGGGGTGTCACGGACATGGCGCTATCTTGCCGCACGCAGGCGATCGAGCAGGCCAAAGAGCGCCCCCAGCCACAGAAGGATGAAGCCAGGCAAGAAGACCGCTGCATGGCGTTCGACCTCCAGCAGGCCATCGCCAAACACCGAGCTGAAGATGCTGTAGAAACACAGCAAGCCGCCCAGCCAGATGGCATGTGCCCAGAGGCACTGGCGCCCCCGAGGCAGCAGGGTATAGACAAAGGCGGCAGCAGCCAGCACGGCCATGACCGCAACCATCCCCAGGTACAGGCCCCGTGGGGCACTGACCATCAACGATGAGGGCGAGCTGGCATACATGCCTGGCGACAGCTCACTGGCATGGTGGGGATAAAGCTGGGGGAAAAATCCATAAACCGGTTGGTAGGCCTCTGCGCCCGCGAGCAGTGTCTTGGCAATAGTTGCTGGTTGCTGGGCTGCCAGGTTCAGCAGCTTCAAGCGGCTGATGCTGGCGACCTCCGGGCATATGTTCTCTTTGAGGCCATGGTTGAAGACATGGGCATTGATACCGGCCATTTGGGCGCATTCGGGACGCAGCCCGAGGCTGACGGCTGCTTCTTCTGGCTTGCTGGAATGCATCAACACGCCATAGAAGATGGTGTCGATGCGGTTGACGCGGTCGATGCCGGCATAGAACTCCTGGCTTTGTGCGGGGCGCAGATAGCTATGGCAGAAGCTGGCCACCAGCACCGCGCACAGCATGGCAGCGCTGTGCAAGCGGTAATGCCTGCCATTGAAGAGCACGAAGGCGGCAGCCAGCACAATGGCCAGGTAAAAGTACTGCTGGTTGGAAAACCCCAGCATAAAGGTCAGCACTGCCAGCAGCAGCGAGGCCCAGGGGCTGCGCGCGTACGCATCCAGGCGGCAGGCCAGCAGGGCCACCACGACGAACAAAGAAAAGAACAGGCTGCTAAAGACGGGGTAGAGCGACTGAAAGTACAGCAAGGTGCTCATGTCCCACCACAGCAGCACAAAGCAGGCACTGAGAAACACGCGCAGGCGCATGCTGCGCAAGGCCCACATCAGCGCAGCATAGGCCAGCAGCACAATGGCCAGTTTGGTATAGGCCAGATGCTGGATGGGGAAGGTGTCGCCCACGCTGTGGCCGAGCTTGAGCGCGCTCAGGTAAATGGTTTCGGCCGTCGGATTGCAAAACTGCCAGAGCCGCTCGTCGTTGTAGTGCAGCTGCGCGACCACCCGGTCGGGTGCAGGGCTGTGGAAGGCTTCGGACTGGGCGTCAAAGTTCCAGATGCCTACGCAGCCCGAGGTACGCAGGAAATCGAAGTTGTTGGGGTAGCCGAGCACCGGTGTGTGCGCGCTGAACGCCAGAAAACGACCGATACCCAGCAGCACCAGCACGGCAATGAGCAGCCAGGGCCAGCGGGCACCTTGGCGGTTGGAGACAAAGGCTTGCATGGGCGCTATTGTCCGTTGCCCGCCAGTACTTTCTGCACGATCTGGAAATGGTCCTCAAAAAACTCGGCCTCGCGGGCGCGTATCGCATCGATGCTAAGCCAGAAGGCCTCGGCCGCGTCATCGTCGGCGCGCACGGCGGGCTTGGGGCTGCGCTGCAGGTCGAAGTAGTGCACATGGGTGATGGTGCGGCCACGCTGGCTGCGGTCAGGGTGGTCGAACACGGTCACCGATTGCAGGCTGGCCTGCAGTTGGGTTTCGTCCAGCGCGCAATGCGTCTCTTCCTGCAGCTCACGCAGGCAGGATTGCCAAAGGCTGTCGCGCGGCTCGACAAAGCCGCCGGGTAAGGCCAGCAGGCCTTGGCCGGGCGCATGGCCACGGCGAATCAGCAGCACCTCGTTGCCGCAGCGCAGCAGCGCATCGACGGTGACAAAGACCGGCGGGTAGGGCGCTGCCGACCAAGAGGCCTGGTAGCGGCGCAGCATCTGCCATTCGGTTTGCAGCGCGGCGTATTCTGGGGTAGTGCGGAACTGCTGCAGAAACTGCAGCGAGCTGGCGGGCAGCATGTCGGCCAAGGGGGCGAGACTTGCTGCAGAGCCGTCGCCTTGCGTGCCAAAGTAGGCGTCGCGGATGGGGGTGGCGTCGATGCTGTTCTGGCGCGGCAGGCTGACCAGCTCCCAACCGGGGAAGTGGGCCAGGTAGCTGCTGCTCTCGTCCTTGAAGTGGCCCACCAGGCCAATGCGCGCACCCGGTGTGCTGTGGCTGGTGACGGCCTCGCGCACCGCGGTCACCCAGCGCGGCTCGTCATAGTAATCGCGGATGGGCACAAACACCAGGCGCGCTGCATCGGTGGGGCAGAGCGCTGCAGCAAACATCTGCGCACGCTCTTGCCAGGTGAATGGGTTCTTGGGGCTGCGGGCCTGCAGCGCAGATCCCAAGACCACCACCACCTTGCTGGCGCGGGCAAGCGCCTGCTGCAAGAGGGCCAGGTGGCCCAGGTGCGGCGGCTGGAAGCGGCCAATCAATACGGCCAGGTCATAGTGCTCGGTAGCTGCGATCATGTCTCGTTGTCTTGGTGCCTGCTGGGGTGCTGGTTGGGGATTATGCGCTGTGGATGTGCCGACTCGCCGCCCTTTGCCTTTGAGGATCCTCTGCAAGACCCGCGCCGAATGGGATGGAGGCGGATCGCCCGGGCCCAGGTTCAGAGCACGGCAGGCGGTTTTGCAAAGGGGCCTTACGGGTAGTAGGCCGCAATCGGCATTTGCCGGCCGGTGCCAAAGGCGCGTGGGCGCAGGCGCAGGATGGGCGGCGCCTGGCGGCGCTTGTACTCACTGCGGTGGACCATGCGCTGCACCTTGGCGAGGGTCTGGCGCCCGGCCTCGGTCTGCACAAAGCGATCGACAAAGAGGTGCGCGGCGTCGTACTCCAGGCTCGACAGGCGCTGACCTTCAATGAGGATCTTGAGGATCTCGTCGAGCACCGCATAGGGCGGCAGGCTGTCCTCGTCCTTCTGGTCGGGGGCCAGCTCGGCCGATGGCGGCTTGTCCATGATGGCCTGGGGGATCAGCTCACGCCCGGCGCTGGCATTGATATGGCGCGCGAGCGCGAACACCTCCGTCTTGTACAGGTCTCCGATCAGGCCCAGGCCGCCGTTGGTGTCGCCATACAAGGTGCAGTAGCCCACGGAGATCTCGGACTTGTTGCCCGTGGTCAGCAGCAAATGGCCGAAAGCATTGCTGTACTCCATTAGGATGGTGCCGCGGATGCGGGCCTGCACATTCTCCAGCGGCAGGCCTTGCAAGGGCGCGCCAAAGCTGGCTTCAAACTGCTGGGCATAGCCCTGTACCAAGTCGGCAATCGGGTGCGTGTGCAGCGCAATGCCCAGGTTGCGGCACAGCGCCACCGAATCGTCCACCGAGCCGCTGGAGGAATAGTGCGAGGGCATGGTGATGCCGACCACGTTCTCGGGGCCGAGCGCCTCGGCCGCCAGCGCCAGGGTCAGCGCCGAATCGATACCGCCGGAGCTGCCGACCACGACCTGGCGAAAGCCGCAGCGGCGCGCATAGTCGCGCAGGCCCAGAATGGTCTGCTGGCGGTAGAACTCCATCGTCGGCAGGCCTTCAGCCGGAGGGGTGGCGGGCTGTGTGCCATCGGGCAGGCAGAAGTCGCCACTGTCAAAGCCCAGCGTGCAGACGGATTGCACAAAGCGCGGCGCCTCCCAAACAATGCCGCGCTCGGGCTGCACCGCAAACGATGCGCCGTCGAACACGATCTGGTCCTGGCCTCCGATCTGGTTGACATACAGAATCGGCAGGCCATGGCGGCGCGAGGCATGGCTGAAGATCTGGTGGCGCTCCTCGCGCTTGCCAAGGTGGCTGGGGCTGGCATTGATGCTGACGACCACATCGGGGGCGGCATCGGCCATGCGCTCGAAGGGGTTGGTGGCGTAGTCGGCGCCGCTGTCGTTCCAGCCGTCCTCGCAGATCAGAAAGCCGACCTGCATCTGGCCGATGCGCAGCACCTTGGCCACGTCGCGGCCGGGCTCAAAGTGGCGGCGCTCGTCAAAGATGTTGTAGGTAGGCAGCAGCTGCTTGTCGTACTGCAGGCGGATGGCGCCGTTGTGCAGCACCAAGAGGCTGTTGTGCAAATGCTTGCCGGGGCCGGCGGCGCGGGTGGGCGCGCCCAGCACCCAGTGCAGATCGGGCAGTTGCTGGCTCTCTTGCAAAAGCCGCGCAATGCCGGCATCCACACGGGTGAGAAAATCGGGCTCGTCGAGCAGATCCCCGGGGTAGTAGGCGGTCAGCGACAGCTCGGCAAAGACGACCAGTTGCGCGCCGTCGGCCTGTGCCTGGCGGGCGGCGGCCAGCATCTGGTCGATGTTGCCGTCCATGTCGCCCACGGTGGGGTTGAGCTGGGCCAGGGTGATCTTGAGCATGGAGGCTCCTTACTGCGTCACATGGAACACTTGCTTGAGGTAGGCCAGGTAGGTCTCGTCGTCGCACAGGGTTTTGCCTGGGCTGTCGCTGAGCTTGGCCACCGGCTGGCCGTTGGCATGCGTGAGCTTCATCACGATGTTGAGCTGCTTGAGACCCATGTCGTTGGCCAGCTGGGTGCCGATGCCAAAGCCGCACTGGATGCGATCGGCAAAGTGCTGGTAGAGGGCCAGCGCGCTGTCCAGGGTCAGGCCATCGGAGAACACCAGGCGCTTGGCATGCGCATTGATGCGCAGCTTGGCGTAGTGGGCCAGCGCTTTTTCGCCCCATTCATAGGGGTCGCCCGAGTCATGGCGCAAGCCGTCGAACAGCTTGGCAAAGTACATGTCGAAATCGGCGAGGAAGGCATCCATGCCGACGGTGTCGGTCAGCGCAATGCCCAGGTCGCCCCGGTACTCCTGCACCCAGTCTTCCAGCGCAGCGATCTGAAAATCACGCAGGCGCACGCCATGGGCCTGGTAGCTTTGCAGGTACTCGTGGGCCATGGTGCCGATGGGCACCAGGTTCAGGTCGCGCGCCAGCAGCACGTTGGACGTGCCCTTGAACCACTGCGCCGTCTGCGTGGCAAAGGCCTGCACCACCTCGCGCTGCCAAGGGGCCGAAAAGCGCCGGCGCACGCCAAAATCAAACAGCTCAAAGGGGTGGCGGTGCTTGGCCTCCTGCGCCAGCTCCTGCAGCCGCACTATTTTTGCCCCCAGGCGCTTGCGCCCCTCGGCCAGCGCACTGGCCTGCTCAAAGCGGCGGAAGTACAGCTCGTTGACGATGGACAGCACAAAGATCTCAAAGCCCATCACATGCACCTGGGGGCCATGGGCAACAATATGCAGGCCGTCGCCATCGGGTTCGACCTCGATGAAATCACGCTGGAACTGGAAGATGCGCAGAAAGTCGATGAAATCGCTCTTCATGAAGCGCAGGCTGGCCAGGTAGTCGAGCTCGTCCTTTTTGAATTTCAGCGCACACAGCGCGTCGATCTCGGCGCGCACTTCTGCCAGCAGATCGACCAGCGGAAACTCGGTCTGCGAGCGGCAGACAAAGCGGTAGGTGGACTGCGTTTGCGGATGGCGATGGAGCATGGCCTGCCACATCGTGAACTTGTACAAATCGGTGTCAAGCAGGCTGGTGATGATGGGCTGCATACCGCGTCTTTCTCTGTCAAAAATACGATCCATCAGCGCTTGTCCCTCAAGCACCAATGGCCAAACGGCTTACAAACTGAAAGCCGTGCTGGTGCAGCAGCGTACACCGAGGGCGCGCATCTGCTGCAAAAAGGTGTCTTGGGCCGCTTCAAAACCGGCGACGGGGCTCATGCAGTCGGTCAGCAGGACGATACGCGAGAAATCCTCCGCGCCCCAAAGTGCCGCCATATGCTGCACGATGTGCTCGGTGGTGGCGCGCACGCAGTGGCTGCCCGCCTCACCGGCGATCACCAGGGTATCGGCCTGCGCCAGCTGCTGGAGCAGGGCGGTGTTGAGGCCGGTTTCCGCATCCTGCGGATCGGACACCTCGGCGCAGATGGCGCTGTAGTGTTCGGTGTAGGGGTTCATGCCCTTGAACACATGCTTGACTGCACGCTGGCGCTGGCTTTGCCATTGGCGGCAGGCGTTCAATATGTCGGCATGCACGCCATGGCCGATGCTGCCGATCTCGCAGTGCAGCGGCCAGACCATCAAGGTGTAGCGGCCCTGGGCTTCCAGCGCATCCAGATAGGCGAGGGTACGGGCCTGCTCGTCCGGGTTGCGGGGCTGGAAGCTGCCGTCGCGTATCTGGGCCGCCGTGATGGCGGTAAAGGGCTGCACCGTGCTGCCATCGCCTTGCTGCCAGAAGGCGGGGTGGGCAATGTCATAGGCCTGGTGGGAGTCGAGTGTGACGGTGATGCCATCGAGCTGCGCAGCATGCTGCAGCAGCCATTGCGCCAGGCGTTGCATGTCGGCATGCGCCCCCGCCACCGGCAGGCTGGGGGCATAAGGCGCGGGGCTTGCCGCGCTGCTGGGGCGCCAATCTGGCGGCAGATCGCAAAAGTCGTTTTGCGGGTCGATGATGAGCAGCTGTGTGCGTTGGCGCATGTCTTTCTCCTTCGATGTGAGGCAGTCTACGCTTGTTAAAATATTTTTGCAACTAACTAATTAAAAGAGGTCGAAGCAAATCTTTTGCCTGAAGTCTGTGTTTTTATTGATTCTGGGTGGCTGCAGCGGCATACTGCCCTTCATGAAAAAGACTTGGTACAGAAATGATGCAAAGTGAAGCCGCCTCCATCCAGGTGCTGACCACCGTGGATGTGGTTGTGCTGACCTT
>NZ_KE148542.1:55510-82703 GCF_000410635.1 Comamonas sp. B-9 | reverse complement strand
CTGAGCGTCGTGATGGTGCAGCGCGAGCGCGCGCCGTTTGCCGGGGTCTGGGCTTTGCCGGGCGGCTACATCCATGCGCAAGAGGACGCCGATGCCCATGCCAGTGCCGCCCGCGTGCTGCGCAGCAAGGCGGGGATCGAAGAGGCGTACCTGGAACAGCTGGCCACTTTTAGCGGCCCGGCGCGTGACCCACGCGGCTGGTCGGTCGCCATCAGCTATTGCGCATTGATCCCGCAGCAAAAGCTGCCCACGCCAAGGCCGGGGCTGAAGCTGGTACCCGTCGCTGCCACTGGCCAGTTGCCGTTTGACCATGCACAGATCCTGCAGGCAGCGCTGGCGCGGGTGCGCAGCAAGAGCCAGTACTCCTCGCTGCCGGTGCATTTTTTTGGCGAGAACTTTACCCTGCCGCAGCTGCAGCAGGTCTATGAAAGCATTCTGGGCGAGCCGCTGAACAAGGTGAGCTTTCGCCGCAAGATGGACGAGCTGGGCATGCTGGAGCCCGTGCCGGGCGAAATGCAGGCCGGTGGCGCGCACCGGCCGGCGCAGCTGTACCGGGTGCGGCCGGAGTTCAGGCAGCAGCTGGCGCTGAGTGCGAGAGGATTGTGAGTGCGTTGCCCGGACTGACGAGCGCGCATGAAAAAATCCGCTGGATCACTCCGAGCGGATTTTTAAAGCAGACTAATCTGAACTGAATTACTTCAAGCCAGCAGCAGCGCGCAGTAGCGCAGCCTTGTCCGTACGTTGGTTTCGGCCGGGCTTGGCGGCCCTTCACATCGCGAGCGATGTGAGCCTGCGCCGAAGAACCGACAAACTCGCTGCGCTCGGGGGCCTTACAGGCCCGCAGCAGCGCGCAGCACTGCTGCCTTGTCGGTTCTTTCCCACGTAAACTCAGGTTCTTCACGGCCAAAGTGGCCATAAGCTGCCGTCTTGCTGTAGATCGGGCGCAGCAGGTCCAGCATCTGGATGATGCCCTTGGGACGCAGGTCAAAGTGCGCGGCCACCAGCTTGGCGATGTCGGCATCGGGGATCACGCCGGTGCCTTCGGTGTAGACGGTGATGTTCATCGGACGGGCCACACCGATCGCATAGGCCACCTGCACCTGGCACTGGCGCGCCAGACCGGCGGCGACCACGTTCTTGGCGACGTAGCGGGCAGCGTAGGCGGCAGAACGGTCCACCTTCGTTGGATCCTTGCCGGAGAAGGCGCCGCCGCCGTGGGGGCAGGCACCGCCGTAGGTGTCCACAATGATCTTGCGGCCGGTGAGGCCACAGTCGCCCTGGGGGCCACCCACGACGAAGCGGCCGGTGGGGTTGATCAGGTACTTGGTGTCCTGCAGCCATTCCGATGGCAGCACGGGCTTGATGATCTCTTCGATGATGGCTTCGGTGAAGCTGGCCTTCATCTTGGTGGCGGTTTCCGACTGGTCGGGGCTGTGCTGGGTCGACAGCACGACGGTGTCGATGCTGTGGGGCTTGCCGTCTACATAGCGCATGGTGACCTGGCTCTTGGCGTCAGGGCGCAGGAAAGGCAGGCGGCCATCCTTGCGCAGCTGGGCCTGGCGCTCGACCAGACGGTGCGCGTAGTAGATCGGCGCGGGCATCAGCTCGGGCGTTTCGTCGCAGGCATAGCCAAACATCAGGCCCTGGTCACCTGCGCCGGTGTTCAGCTCGTCATCGCTGGCCTTGTCCACGCCCTGGGCGATGTCCTGGCTTTGCTTGTCATAGGCCACCAGCACGGCGCAGCCCTTGTAGTCGATGCCGTAGTCGGTGTTGTCGTAGCCGATGCGCTTGATGGTGTCGCGGGCCACCTGGATGTAGTCCACGTTGGCGCCGGTGGTGATCTCGCCTGCCAATACCACCAAGCCGGTGTTGGTCAGTGTCTCTGCCGCCACGCGGCTGTGTGGATCTTGGGTGAAAATAGCGTCCAAAATCGCATCAGAGATCTGGTCGGCTACTTTATCGGGATGGCCTTCGGACACTGATTCCGAGGTAAACAGAAAATCGCTGTTTGCCATAAACAAAAAACTCCTTCAAAGCTTGGGCAATTGCGTTGCCCGAGCCTTAAAGGAGCCTGGCGAACGCTTTAGCAGTTTGTTTTTAACGTCGCCCTGCAAGTTGCTCTTTAACTCAGCGACCGACACATTCTAATGCCTTTCTTGTTTCGACTATTTGCTGCGCTGCCGTTGTGGCTATTGCATGGCCTGGGCGCTGGCCTGGGCTGGCTCACTTTCGTGGCCTCGCCCACCTACCGCCGGCGCTTTCTGGCCAATGCCCAGCAGGCGGGCTACCGCTTTGCCGATGTGAAAAAGGCCGTGGCCCATGCCGGCCGCATGGTGGCTGAGGTGCCGCGCCTCTGGTTTGGCGCGCCGCTGCCTTGCGATATCCATGGCGCCAACGTCATCGAGCAGGCGCTGGCTGACGGCAAGGGCATTGTGTTTTTGACCCCGCACATGGGCTGCTTTGAGCTGTCAGCCCAGTACATGGCGCGGCGCTGGGGTGTGGTGCATGGCCCCATCACGGTGCTCTACCGCCCGGCACGCCAGGCCTGGCTGGCCAAGCTGATGGAGACGGCGCGCGCGCGCCCCGGTCTGGCCTCGGCACCGACGACGATGGCGGGGGTGCGGCAGATGATCAAGGCCTTGCGCCAAGGCCATAGTGTGGGCCTGCTGCCCGACCAGGTGCCTCCCGATGGCCAGGGCATGTGGGTTCCTTTTTTTGGCAAACCCGCCTACTCGATGACCTTGGCTGCCAAGTTGGCCCAGCAGACGGGTGCGGCTGTTATATTGGCGCGCTGTGTGCGCCGGCCCCTGGGCCGGGGCTTTGATCTGTATGTGCGCGGCCTGCAGACCCCGCTGGCCCAGGAGGCCGAAGCCGCCGTGCTGCAGATCAGCCAGGAAATGGAGCGCTTGATCCGCGACAGCCCCGAGCAGTACCTCTGGGGCTATGCGCGCTACAAGCAGCCGCGCAGCCTCGCTGCCGCTCCCTCGGAAGGTCAAAAGCATGGGTAAGTTGTTTATCGGGTGGATGTGGCTGATGTCGCACCTGCCTTTGTCGGTCTTGCGCGGCTTGGGCTGGTTGATGGGCCGGGTGTTGTTCTATCTGGTGCCCTCGCGCCGCCGCATTGCGCTGCGCAATCTGGAGCTGTGCTTTCCCGAAGCCAGCGCTGAGCAGCGCCGGGCCTGGGCCAAGCAAAGCTTTGTGGTGTTCTGCCAAACCTGGCTGGACCGCAGCTGGCTGTGGTTTGCACCACAAAAAACGCTGGAGAAACGCACCCGCATGGCGGGCGCGCTCGAAGAGCTGGAAGGCGATACGCCGACCATCATCTTTGCGCCGCATTTCTACAGCATGGATGCCGGGGGCACGGCACTCACCATCCACTGCAGCCGGCCCTTCACGTCGATCTTTTCGACCCAGCCCAATGCCGATGTCGATGCCTGGATCCGCAAGGGCCGCCAGCGCTTTGGCGATGTGCGCATGCTCAACCGCGACGATGGCATCAAGCCCATCATCGCCAGCCTGCGCAAGGACCATGGGCTGTTGTACCTGCTGCCGGACATGGACTTTGGCCCCAGCGACTCGCTGTTTGTGCCATATTTTGGCCAGGTGGCCGCGACCATTCCCTCGCTGTCGCGCTTTGCGCGGCTAGGCAAGGCCAAGGTGATCGGCATGTACACGCGGCTGACGCCGCAGGGTTACGAAGTCACCATCTCTCCGGCCTGGCAGGACTTTCCCACTGACGATGTGGTGGCCGATACCACGCGCCAGAACCGTGAGTTGGAAGCCCAGATCCGCACCATGGTGCCCCAGTACTACTGGGTGCACAAGCGCTTCAAGACCCGGCCCGAAGGCGAGCCTTCGCTCTATTCATAAACAACAAAGGCCCGAAGGGGCCTTTGTTGTTTGGCGTTCGTGCAGTTTATTGCTCGTCCGCAGGGGCTTCTGGCGCTGCTGGCGCGGCCTCAGGGCTGACCAGGCTTTCGGGGTGCGACCACTGCCACAGCAGCTGAGCGACCTTGTCCACATTCTGCTTCTTTAACGCGCTGAACAGCATCACCTCACCACCGCCGGCATTGAGCTTGGTGATGGACAGGATCTTGGCCTGCTCGACGCGGGTCAGCTTGTCGGCCTTGGTGAGCAAAATCAAGAACTTGAGGCCTTGCTCCACCCGGGGGCGGATGATGTCGAGCAGCGCTTCGTCCAGCTCGGTCAGGCCCAGGCGCGGGTCGCAGAGCAGCACAATGCCCGTCAGGCTGGGGCGGCTGACGAGGTAGTTCACCATCACCTGCTGCCAGCGCTTCTTGTCCTCGCGCGAGACAGCGGCATAGCCGTAACCGGGCAGGTCGGCCAGCACGGCATCGGTCACGCCCTTCTTGCCCAGTGAGAACAGGTTGATATGCTGGGTGCGGCCGGGCTTTTTCGAGGCAAAGGCCAGCTGGTTCTGCTGGGTGAGCGTATTGATCGATGTGGACTTGCCCGCATTGGAGCGGCCCACAAAGGCGAACTCGGGCACATCGACAACAGGCAATTGGTGCAGCTGCGCAGCGGTGGTGAAAAAGCGGGCGGTGTGCATCCAGCCCAAAGCCGCCTTGCCATCAATGCCTGGGCTTGGCGTGTCTGCAACGGCTTGGGGGGTACTAGGTGTTGTCGTCATGTGCGTTCGAGTCTATCTAAGGCATCATTGTAGAATCTGGCCGCTTTGGCCTTATACCCATAAACCAGACAAAGACCCACGATATGAAGTTGATCGCCCCTTTGCTGACAACGGCTGTACTGGCTTTTTCTTCCGTTTCTGTGTATTCGGCGTCCGAGACGCCCAACCGGTCGCCCAAGCCGGACCTGGCCAAAGGGGAGGCCAGTTACACCGCCGTCTGCGTCGCTTGCCACAATGCCGATGGCAATGCCTCCATCGCCATCAACCCCAAACTCTCGCAGCAGCATCCTGAGTACCTGCTCAAGCAGCTGCAGGAGTTCAAATCCGGCAAGCGCAAGGACCCGGTGATGCAGGGCATGGTTGCCGGCCTGTCGGATTCGGACATGCTCAATATCTCGGCCTGGCTGGCCAGCAAACCCGGCAAGCTCGGTTTTGCCAAGGACAAGGACGCCGTGGCCCTGGGCGAGCGCATCTACCGCGGCGGCCTGCCCGACCGCCAGATTGCCGCCTGCGCGGGCTGCCACAGCCCCAATGGCGCGGGCATTCCGGCCCAGTACCCCCGGCTTTCGGGCCAGAACGCTGATTACGTCAGCAAGACCTTGCATGATTTCCGCGATGGCAAGCGCGGCAACAGCCTGCAGATGACTGGCGTCACCGCCAAGATGAACGACAAGGAAATCAAGGCGGTGTCGGACTATATTGCGGGCCTGCGCTAGGCCGGCGCCCTGCGCGTTGGGCCTGTGCCGCCACGGGGAAAGCCCCCGCGCAAAGACATTGAGCGCGTTGCTGGGCATTTTCCGGCCCCCCGGGCTATCCCTAGGGTTGCAGACTAAACTTGGCGTTCTGCGAACTTGTACTCTGGTGGCGACTCCATGGGGTGCGGACTGGCAGCGCAGCAGCGGTCCTGCTCCTGCTTTTCACCGATAGCGTCGTACCATGTCTGAATCTTCTCCCCCGCCAACGCAGCTGCAGCCTCAGCTGGGCACCCGTGCCGTCTATGAGATGCTGTCGTCGATGCGCTTTGCGATTGCGCTGCTGTCCATTATCTGCATTGCCTCGGTCATCGGCACCGTATTGCGCCAGCATGAGCCGGCCGTCAACTACGTCAACCAGTTTGGCCCCTTCTGGGCGCAACTGTTTCTGTCGCTCAAGCTCAATGCGGTCTACAGCGCCTGGTGGTTTCTGCTGATCCTGGCCTTCCTGGTGACCAGCACCAGCCTGTGCATTGCCAAGCATGCGCCCAAGTACCTGGCCGATTTGCGCCAGTACAAAGAGAATCTGCGCGTGCAAAGCCTGCAGGCCTTCCACCACCAGGCCAGCGCCCATTTGGCAGAGACCCCGGCGCAGGCGGCGCAGCGGGTGGGATCGCAGCTGGCCGGTAGCGGCTGGAAGGTGCGCCTGCAAGAGCGCAGCGATGGCTGGATGGTGGCGGCCAAGGCTGGTGCCGCCCACAAGATGGGCTACCTGGCAGCGCACAGCGCCATCGTGCTGATCTGCCTGGGTGGCCTGCTGGATGGCGATTTGATTGTGCGCGCGCAAATGCTGCTGGGCGGCAAGACCACGTTCAGCGGCGGCGGCATGATTGCCGATGTGCCCGAGCAGCACCGGTTGTCCGCCAGCAACCCGACCTTCCGTGGCAACCTGATTGTGGCCGAAGGCGCGCAGTCGGGCACGGCCATCCTCAACCAGTCGGACGGCATCCTGCTGCAGGATTTGCCGTTTTCGGTGGAACTGAAGAAATTCATCGTCGAGTACTACTCCACCGGCATGCCCCGGCTGTTTGCCAGCGAGGTGGTGCTGCATGACAAGAAAACCGGCGCTGCGGTGGAAAAACGCATCGAGGTGAACCATCCCGCCAGCTACCAGGGCATCGAGATCTACCAATCGAGCTTTGAAGACGGCGGATCGCGCCTGCAGCTGCGCGCCGTGCCGCTGGTGCCGGGCATAAAGAGCTTTGAGGTGAAGGGCGAAGTGGGTGCCTCCACGCAGATCACGATGGGCGAGGGCCAGCCGCCGCTGGAGATGGAGTTCACCGGCCTGCGCACCATCAATGTGGAAAACATGGGCGCCAACCCGGGTGATGCGGCACAAGGTGGCACCGATGTGCGCAAGGTGGATTTGAGATCCAGTCTGGACAACCACCTGGGCGCCGGCAACAAGGTGACCACGCCGCGCGATCTGCGCAATGTGGGCCCCAGCGTCAGCTACAAGCTGCGCGATGCCTCGGGCCAGGCGCGCGAGTTCAACAACTACATGCTGCCCGTCGACATGGGCGATGGCCAGCCGGTCTACCTCTGGGGCGTGCGCGAGACCCTGGCCGACCAGTTCCGCTACCTGCGCATTCCGGCCGATGACCAGTCGAGCTACCGCGGCTTCTTGCGGTTGAAGGCAGCGCTGCAGACGCCGGCGATGCGCGAGCGGGCCGTGCAGCAGTATGTGGCCGGCGCCGTGGAGGCGAGCCGGCCGGCACTGCGCGAGCAGCTCTATGCCTCGGCGCTCAAGGCGCTGGTGATTTTTGCCGGCGATGGCCAGACAGGTGCGAACAGCGTCACCGGCTTGCAAGCGATTTCGGCCTTCATGGAGCAAAATGTGCCCGAAGGCGAACGCGCCAAGGCGGGCGAAGTGCTGGTGCGCATCCTGAATGGTGTGCTGTTTGAGCTGATGCGGGTGGCGCGGGCCGACGAGGGCCTGGCACCGCTGGAGCCCAATGAGCAGACGCAGCGGTTCATGACCCAGTCGGTGTTGTCGCTCAGCGATGCGCTGCTGTACCCGGAGCCCCTGGTGTTTGAGCTGACCCAGTTTGACCAGGTGCAGGCCAGCGTCTTCCAGGTGGCCAAGGCGCCGGGCAAGCTCGTCGTCTACCTGGGTTGCCTGTTCCTGATTCTGGGGGTGTTTGCGATGCTCTATGTGCGCGACCGGCGCCTCTGGGTCTGGCTGGCGCCGCGCGCCGATGGCAGCGCCGATGTGCGCATGGCCTTGTCCACCAACCGCCGAACCCTGGATGTGGACCGCGATTTTGAAGGCCTGAGTCAAAAGCTTCTGGGCACCAGCCCCAGCGGAGAACAACGATGAATACTGCTTCCACCAACCTGCCGCCCGCCCAGGCGGGCACCGTGGTTCAAACGGTGCAACTCAACCCCGGCTACTTCAGCAGCCGATCGGTCTGGGACTGGCTGTTTGCGTTGGCCTTGGCCCTTGGCGGCGGTTTTGCGCTGTTTTTGTACGGCCACCATATGGATGGCTATGAAAAAGGCATCCTCATCGCCTCGGTGCCGTTTTTCATCTGGCTGGGCTGGTTCTGGCGGCCCTTGCAGCTGTTGATGCTGGTGGTGACTGCGCTGTCGTTGCTGGCCATTGGCCTGTACCGGGTCGATGGCGCAGGGCAGATCGCCCGCTCGGAGACGGTGTTTGGCCTCAAATACTTTCTGTCCAGCCAGTCGGCCATCCTGTGGATGAGCGTGCTGTTCTTCATGAGCACGGTGTTTTACTGGATCGGCCTGCTCTCCAAGGGTGAGGGATCGGCGCTGACGGCCGTCGGCAGCCGCCTGACCTGGCTGGCCATTGTGATGGCCCTGGTGGGCACGATGGCGCGCTGGTATGAGAGCTACCTGATGGGGCCGGACATTGGCCATATCCCCGTCAGCAACCTGTATGAAGTGTTTGTGCTGTTCGCCTGGATGACGGCGCTTTTCTACCTCTACTTTGAAGCGCACTACCAGACCCGGGCGCTGGGCGGCTTTGTGATGCTGGTGGTCAGCGCCTCGGTGGGCTTTTTGCTGTGGTACACCGTCGCCCGCCAGGCCCATGAGATCCAACCGCTGGTGCCCGCGCTTCAAAGCTGGTGGATGAAGCTGCATGTGCCAGCCAATTTTGTCGGCTACGGCACCTTTGCGCTGGCGGCCATGGTGGCACTGGCCTACCTGCTCAAGGCCGCCACGCAGCGCGCGCTGTGGATCGGCCTGGTGCTCGTGCCCATGCTGGTGCTGGTGCTGCCGCTGGTGGCCTTCCGCATCTGGGGCGATGAGAGCCTTTACCCCTCGCTCGACAAGACCTTGCGCATGGCCTTGCCGCTGGAGCTGTTCTTCGGGCTGATGATCCTGCTGCGCAGCTGGATCAACCGGGGCACGCCGCGCCTGCAGATCATGGATGACCTGATGTACAAGGCCATCGCCGTGGGATTTGCCTTCTTTACCATTGCCACCGTGCTGGGTGCGCTCTGGGCGGCCGAGGCCTGGGGCGGCTACTGGAGCTGGGACCCCAAGGAGACCTGGGCGCTGATCGTCTGGCTCAACTATGCCGCCTGGCTGCACATGCGCCTGGTCAAGGGCCTGCGCGGTGCTGTCTCGGCCTGGTGGGCGCTGGTGGGCCTGGTGGTGACCACCTTCGCGTTCCTTGGCGTGAACATGTTTCTCTCGGGCTTGCACAGCTACGGCACGCTGTAAGCGGTACGCGCCAGGCTTACTGCGGGCGTTGCGGCAGCGGGGAGATCGGCTGCTTGGGCAAGGTGTAGTTCTGGTTGTCCATCAGATCGACCCCGCACATCAGGTGGTCGAGCCAGTCAAAGAACTGCGCAATGGCCGGGCCCATGATGGGCGCGCCGTGCTGGGGCACGATCAATGAGATATCCAGCTGGCGCGCCATGGCCACCCACAGGCGCAGCACCTTGTTGGACACCATGTAGCGGCGGTGAAAGCCTTCCATGCGCGGAATGTGCGGGGCCAGGTCGGTCACGGGGGTGCGCGCGATATAGCCATCGGTCATCGAGACGCCCAGGTCCCCGGTGAACAGGATGCGGCTGATCGGGTCGTAGAAGTGGAAGTTGCCTTCGGCATGCAGAAAATGCGCGGGCAGGATGTGCAGCTGGCTCTGGCCCAGCGGCAGAATGCCACCGGGGTCCTGCACGGGGATGACCCGGTTTTCCGTCTTGCCGACCTTGGTGAAATGCGGCACAAAGCGTTCCCAGACGCGGGAGATCACCAGGGATGCGCGGGTCGAGGTCAGCCAACGGTCCAGTGAGGCGATGATGTCCGGGTCGGCATGCGAGGCGATCAGGTAGGACAGCTTGTGCGGCGAGAAATAGCGCACCATGCCCATGTAGAGCTCATTGAAGGCGAGGTTGCCGCCCGGGTCGATGATGGCGCCGGTACCATGGTCGACAATCAGG
Organism: Comamonas sp. B-9; assembly: GCF_000410635.1. NCBI lineage: Bacteria > Pseudomonadati > Pseudomonadota > Betaproteobacteria > Burkholderiales > Comamonadaceae > Comamonas > Comamonas sp. B-9. The sequence continues at coordinate 72,888 of NZ_KE148542.1, read as the reverse complement.
AACTGGTTGGCCTGCACGGCCTGCGCATCCTCTTCCACCAGATCGGTGAACATCAGACAAGCATGCTGCTCGTCACGGTACAGTTCCACAGGTTCCAATGCCATCTATTCCGCCCAGTTATCTATTGCAACGGGCGTGACTGTAACGGGGTGTAGTGGGTTGGACCTTGAGGTGGATCAAGGAGGCAGGCTGGGTGGGCCGAAGAGGGCAACGGCCGGCGCTGGATCAGGGCTTGGCAGCGGGCTGCATCACGGAGGAGGGCTGCAGCTGGGGCTCAGGCCGGTCTGGCGCGCTGGGATCCAGCGTTTGCGGCAAAGTGGCCCGGTTGGCCGCTGCCGGCTCGGTGGGCAGGTACAGCGGCCCGCGCTGGCCGCAAGCGGCCAATAGTGCCGCACCGGTGGCAAGGACAATGGTCCTGCATACAATTTGGTAAATACTCCACATTGAAGCATTGTAATGAACGAACTCGAATACCTGGATGCGGCAGAAAAACTCTTGCTGGCGGTTGAGCAGACCTGCGACCGCATCAACGATGACACCGATGCCGATATCGACGCCCAGCGCGTGGGCGGCCTGCTGACCCTGATTTTTTCCAACCGCAGCCAGATCATCATCAACCTGCAGCCGCCGCTGCACGAGGTATGGCTGGCGGCCAAGTCCGGTGGCTACCACTACAAGTTCGATGGCAGCGTGTGGCGCGATACCAAGACCGGCCATGATTTCTTTGCCGATCTGACGCGGGATGCCGGTGTGCAGTCGGGTCTGCCCCTGGTCTTCAAAGCCTGAAGGCGCATCACCCTATATAAAAAAGGCCAGTCCGCGCAATGCGGGCTGGCCTTTTGTCTGGGCGCTGGCGCTGTGTCAGTTGCGGAACAGGTCCAGAATCTTGTTGCGCTCTTCCGAGTTGGGCGGCGGCACCATGGTGCCAGCAGTTGACGCGGGGGAGTCCAGGCCCAGGTTGGGGGCACTGCGCGCATATTCTTCGTAGAGCCAGTCCCCACCCACATTGACCAGGCCGCTGGGCGGCGTCATCTTGTCTACCGGCACGTCCTTGAGCGCATGCTGCATGTAGTTGATCCAGATCGGCAGGCTCAGGCCCCCCCCATATTCGCGCGCACCCAGACTGCGAGGGTTGTCATAGCCCATCCAGACGACGGCTGCATTGGTGGGCTGGAAGCCGGCAAACCAGGCGTCCACCGAATCATTGGTGGTGCCGGTCTTGCCATAGATGTCCGGGCGCTTGAGCTGGGCCTGGGCCTTGGCGGCCGTGCCGTAGCGCGCGACATCCTGCAGCAGCGAGTCCATCACAAAGGCATTGCGGGCGTCGATGGCGCGCGGCAGGTCCTCAGTGGCCGGTGGTGCAAATTCAGACAGTACATTGCCACGGTGGTCGGTGATCTTGGCAATCAGGTAGGGATTGACCCGGTGCCCGCCATTCGCAAACACCGAATAGGCCGCCACCATCTGCATCGGGGTGACGGAGCCCGCGCCCAAGGCCATCGGCAGGTAGGGTGGCTGCTTGTCGGCATCAAAGCCGAACTTGGTCACCCATTCCTGCGCCTTCTTGGGGCCCACCGATTGCATCACACGGATGGTCACCAGGTTCTTGGAGCGTGCCAGTGCCTGGCGCATGGTCATGGGGCCATCGAAGCGGCCGTCGGAGTTCTTGGGCTCCCAGGGTTGTTGGCCGGCCGATCCGGGGAAGCTCAGCGGCGCATCATTGATCACCGTGGTGGGTGAGAAGCCTTTTTCCAGTGCCGCCGAATAGATAAAGGGCTTGAAGCTGGAGCCCGGCTGGCGCCAGGCCTGGGTCACATGGTTGAACTTGTTCTTGTCGAAATCGAAACCACCGACCAGCGCCTTGATGGCGCCGCTGCGCGGGTCGAGCGAAACAAAGGCGCCTTCCACTTCGGGCAGCTGGGTCAGCTCAAAGGTCTTCTTGGCGGTTTCCATGATGCGCACCACGGCGCCGGGGCGCAGCTTGGTGTTGGGCGGCGCCTTGTCGCTCAGGCCTGATTGCACGGGCTTGAGGCCATCACCGGTGATCTCGATCGGATCGCCATCGGCGCGGATCACCACAACCTTGCGCGGCGCAGCTTCAAGCACGACGGCAGACAGGATATTGCCGTTGTCCGGGTGCTGGGCCAGCACCTCGTCAATGGCTTCGTCCCGCTCCTGGCCGGCGGCCGGCAGGCTGATGAACTTCTCCGGGCCACGGTAGTGCTGGCGCTTTTCGTAGTCCATGATGCCCTTGCGCAGCGCCTCATAGGCCTTTTCCTGGTCGCTGGCGATCAAGGTGGTGTAGACGTTGAGGCCGCGTGTGTAGGCCTCGCTGCCGTACTGCGCAAAGATCAGCTGGCGCGCCATCTCGGCCACATATTCGGCATGCACGCGGTTGTCCGCATAGCTGGAGCGGATCTTGAGTGACTCCTCACGTGCCTGGCTGGCCTGGGCGGGCGTGATGAAGTGGTTCTCTTCCATCCGGTCAATGATGTAGAGCTGGCGGATGCGGGCGCGCTTGGGATTGCTGATCGGGTTGTAGGCCGAAGGGGCCTTGGGCAGGCCGGCGAGCATGGCCGCTTCTGCCACCGTGACATCCTTGAGTGGCTTGCCGAAATAGGTTTCGGACGCCGCCGAGAAGCCGTAGGCACGGTTGCCCAGGTAGATCTGGTTCATATAGATTTCCAGAATCTGGTTCTTGCTCAGCGTGTGCTCCAGCTTCAAGGTCAGCAGGATCTCATATATCTTGCGGGTATAGGTTTTTTCAGACGATAGATAGACATTGCGGGCCACCTGCATCGTGATGGTGGAGGCGCCCTGGGCCTTTTCGCGCCCCAGGTTGGCAAGCAGCGCGCGCGCCATGCCCTTGTAGTCCACACCGCTGTGCTCAAAAAAGCGCGTGTCTTCGATGGCCAGCACGGCATCGACCATCACCTTGGGGATCTCGCTGATCGGCGTCAAATTGCGGCGTTCTTCGCCAAACTCGCCCAGCAGAGCGCCTTCTGAGGAGTAGACGCGCATCGGCAGCTTGGGCCGGTAGTCGGCCAGCTCGGAGACATCGGGCAGGTTGGGGTAGGCCATGGCCAGGCCCACGGCGACCACCGCCGCCCCTGCGATGGCGCCGGCCACCAGCAAGGCCAGCAGCCAGCCAAAGAACTTCATGGCCTTGGTGGCGAAGCTCGATGGCTTGGCTTGCTTGGGAGATTTGGCGGGAGGTTTTTCAGGCGTTCTGCGCGAAATCGGAGCGTCTGGATTCATGGGGTCAGACCGTCGAGGGGAGCTTGCATAAGCAGGGGATGCTATCACGCGGCTGCTTTGGCTGGGGTGCGCGCCGGTTTTGAATTAGCTTGTGACAAATGTCATGCTGCGTCCAATGTATCCCTTGTATCGTATTGTTTTGACAACGAATTGGGCCTGGGAGCAGGTGGTTCTTTGCTGCGCGACTATCTTGCTGATAGCATTCATAGGGGGTGTTAAGTTTTGTAGCTCAATATAGAGCAAATTAGGGAGGAGCCCATCTTGGTCTCAATGGGATCTTTGTTCCGACGCCAGCCGCCTAGCCTCTTGGGGATAGACGTGAGCGCGTCGAGCATCAAGTTGGTTGAACTGGGGAGGAGCGGCAGCGGTCAATACATTGTTGAGCGCTGTGCACAAGAGCTGCTGGAGCCTGGCTGGGTCACCGAGTCGGGCATCGAGCGTTTTGACGAGGTGGCCGATTCCTTGCGGCGCCTGGTCAAAAAGAGCGGCACGCGCACCAAGCAAGCGGCACTGGCGTTGCCGCTTTCTGCCGTCATCCAAAAGAAAATCGTGCTGCCATCGGGGCTCTCCGAGCTCGAGATGGAGTTTCAAGTTGAATCAGAAGCTAACCAATACATACCATTTTCCCTCGATGAGGTGAATCTGGATTTCTATGTCATCGGCCCATCCGCCAACTCGGTGGGGGATGTTGACGTGTTGATTGCCGCTGCCCGCAAGGAAACCGTGCAAGACCGGCAGGGCCTGGCGGAAGCCGCAGGCCTCAAGCCCGTGGTGCTGGAGATCGAGTCCAACGCCACAGCGCTGGCGGCGCGGCGCTTGATCGGCAATATGCCCAGCAAGGGCAAGGATGCCTTTATCGCCATCTTTGAAATCGGTGGCAATGCGTCGTTCCTGCAGATCATCCACAACAACCAGGTGATCTATGAGCGTGACCAGTCCTTCAACGGCGGCCAGCTCACACAGATGATCATGCGGCAATATGGCTTCTCGCAAGAAGAGGCCGAGCAGAAAAAACGCGGTGGCGATCTGCCTGCCGACTACAAGCAGGTGGTCCTCAAGCCTTTTGTAGAGAGCATCGGGCAGGAGATCAATCGCGCTTTGCAGTTCTTCTTTACCAGTACGCCGCACAACCGCATTGACCACATCCTGCTCGCGGGCGGCTCTGCGGTGCTGAGCGGCCTGACGGATGCGGTGATCGATGCGACCGGCTTTGCCGCGTCCGCTGCCAACCCGTTTGAAGACATGGTGATGGATGCCGCCGTGCGGTCCAGGGCCAAGAGCAAGGACTTCACAACCTATCTCACCGCCTGCGGCCTGGCACTGCGGAGGTATGCAGCATGATCTTGATCAATCTGCTCCCCCACCGCGAAGCTGCGCGAAAAAAGCGCAAAGAAAGCTTCCAGGCATCGATGGTGGCCGCGGCCCTGGTGGGCGCGCTGGTCTGCGGTGCCGTGTACATGTTCTACCAGTACAAGATCGATCTGCAGGGCCAGCGCAATGCGCTGCTGACGCGCGAGATCAAGGCGCTGGATGTCAAGATCGCCGATGTGGCCAAGATCGATGCGGAAATTGCGGCGCTGAAGGCGCGGCAAAAGGCCGTAGAAGACCTGCAGTCCGACCGCAATCTGCCCGTGCATTTGCTCAATGAGCTGGTGCTGCAGCTGCCCGATGGCGTCTATATCGAAAGCCTCAAGCAACAAGATCAGACCGTGCAGATCCAGGGCATCGCGCAGTCGAATGAGCGGGTGTCCGAGTTGCTCAACAGCCTGGCGACCAAGACGCCCTGGCTCTCCAAGCCTGAATTGGTCGAGGTGGTCGGTACGACCACACAGGTCAATGCGCGCGAGAAAAAGCGGGTCGCTGGCTTCAACCTGCGTTTCGGCTTGGTTCGCTCCAGCGACGTGGAGCAGGCCCATAACGCGCAGGCGCTGAAAAAATAAGGGCGACCATGGCAACGAAAAAAAATATTCAAGTGGGAGAGGCGCTGCAAGGCTTTCAGCGCCAGTTTCAAAATCTGGATCCCAAGGATCCTTCTGTCTGGCCGGCCGCACCGCGTGCGGTTTTGTTGGTGCTTATTGCGGCCGTGGTGATTGGTTTGGGCTGGTATGCCTATCTGAGCAGTTTTGAGGAAGAGTTGACTGCCTCGCAGGCCCAGGAGCTCAAACTCAAGGAAGACTACAAGACCCGTCTGCGCAAAGCCGTCAACTTGGATGCGCTGCGCAAACAGCGTGAGCAGGTCTTGCAGTATGTGACCCAGTTGGAAAAGCAACTGCCCAGCAAGGCGGAGATGGCAGCGCTGCTGTCCGACATCAACCAGGCGGGTATTGGCCGCAGCCTGCAATTTGACCTGTTCAAGCCTGGCCAGACGGTGGTGAGGGACTACTACGCGGAATTGCCGATTACGCTGAAGGTCAATGGCAAGTACCACGACATCGGCTTTTTTGCAGCCGATGTTGCCAATCTCTCCCGTATCGTGACCTTGAACAATATCGCTTTGGCGCCGGCCAGCAAGGACAGCGCTACCTTGGCGTTGAATGCCACGGCCAGAACCTTCCGCTATTTGGATCCGCAGGAACTCCAAGAGCAGCAAGCTGCGAAGTCCAAACAAAAAGGGAAGAAGTAGGGTGGGATATGCATACTTTGTCTAAATGGATAGGGGCTGCGCTGGCGGTATCGCTGCTGGCAGGCTGCAGTGACGAAGGCGATGACCTGCAGCAATGGATGCAGCAGGAGCAGGCGAGCACCCGGCCTTCGGTCAAGCCCATCAGCGCTCCCAAGGAGTTCGTGCCCCAAGGCTATCTGGCCAGTGCGACGCTCGACCCTTTCAGCAAGGAGCGGCTCGCAGCCCTGTTGGGTGGCAGTCCAAACGCACCAGCAACCATCTCGGATGCCCTGGTGGCGCCCGAGCGTGCGCGGCGCAAAGAGCAGCTTGAGTCGTTTCCGCTCGACACCATTTCCATGGTGGGTTTCTTGAAAAAGGGCGCGCAGGACGTCGCGCTGGTCAAGGCCGATAGCCTGATCTACCAGGTCAGCAAGGGCATGTACATGGGCCAGAACTACGGAAAGATAAAAAGCATCAGCGACAGCGCAATCACCCTGCGGGAGATTGTGCAAGACGGTGTGGGTGAATGGATAGAGAGAGATGCAGTGCTTGAGCTGCAGGAGGCCAAAAAATGAAGAAATTCAGTGTACTTATCCCTTTGATGGCCATGCTGCTGCCATCTTGGGCGCTGGCACAGGGGCGCATCAACAAAGTCTCGACCCTGATGCGCGATGGCGTGGAGATGGTCAAGATTGAGACCGACGGTGCGCCGCTGGTCTTGCCAGAGACCTTCAGCATCCAATCGCCTGCACGCGTGGTGCTGGATCTGCCTGGGTTCAAAAGCGCGATGCCCAGCAACCGGGTGGAGCTCAACCAGGGTAATTTGCGCTCCTTGAATGTTGTGGAGACGGATACCAAGGCCCGTGTGGTGCTGAACCTCAAGGAAAGCACCAGCTACAAGACCGAAGTGAGCGGCAGCGACTTGCTGGTGGCGCTGGAACCTGCTGCCAAGGCGGTCGCCAGCGTCAATGCGCAAAACACGCAGTTTGCCGAAGATGGCAATAACTATTCGCAGCCGCTGTCGGATCTGGATTTTCGCCGTGGTACCGATGGCGCAGGCCGTCTGGTGATCTCCTTGCCGAACAACAAGGTGGGCGTGAATATCTCCAAGCAAAGCGATGGCCTGACCTTGGAGCTGCAGCATACTCTGCTGCCCGAGGCACTGCGCCGCAGGCTCGATGTGGCAGACTTTGGCACGCCAGTGGGCATGATCTCGGCACGCCAGTCTGGCAGCACCGTTTTTGTGCAGTTAAAAAATGCGGGTGAGTGGGAACACAGTGCCTACCAGAGCGACAACCAGTTTGTGGTCGAAGTGCGCCAGCGCAAGAGCGACCCGAACAAGCTGGGTTCGTCGGGCACCTTCACCGGTGAAAAGCTGTCGCTGAGCTTCCAGAATATTGAGGTGCGCTCGCTGCTGCAGGTGATTGCAGATTTCACCAACTTCAATATCGTCACCTCGGACACCGTCAATGGCGCGTTGACGCTGCGCTTGAAAGACGTCCCTTGGGACCAGGCCTTGCAGATCATCCTGGATGCCAAGGGCCTGGGCATGCGCAAGTCTGGCACGGTTCTTTGGATTGCGCCCAAGGATGAAATCGATGAGCGCATCCAGAAGGACTTTGATGCGGTCGCCAAGCTCGAGGAAAAGGTTCCTTTGCAAACCCAGTCGTTCCAGCTCAACTATGCCAAGGCGACTGAGTTGCTTAAACAAATCACCGGCAATTCAGGCGGTGGCGGAGGTGCTGGTGGCACCCGAAGTCGGTTCTTGACGGCCCGTGGCTCGGCCATTGCCGAGCCCCGCACCAACCAGCTGTTCGTTACGGATATCCCTGCCAAGTTGGAAGAGTTCAGACGCCTGCTCGTGACCCTGGACATTCCCGTGCGCCAGGTGCTGATCGAGGCGCGGATTGTGGAGGCGCGCGACACCTTTGGCCGTGCGCTGGGTGTGCGTCTGGGTGGTGGCGATATGCGTGCTGCCAATGGTGGTGATGGCGGCTATAGCATTGGGGGGGGTAACCGTGTGGGCTTTGGTACCAGCTATGAGAATGCGGTGGGGACTACGGGAATGGGGGGAACCAATACCTCAACAGGGAATTTTGTCAATTTACCCGCATCGACGATTTCTGGGGTTACCGGTACTGGAACATTTGCGCTGTCTATTTTTAACTCCGCAGCCAATCGCTTTTTGTCGTTGGAGTTATCGGCGATGGAGGCGGATGGCAAGGGCAAGATTGTCTCCAGCCCGCGCTTGATCACGGCCGACCAGACCAAGGCGCTGATTGAACAAGGTACCGAAATTCCCTACCAGAACTCTGCGCAAAATGGTGCGACCACCGTAGAATTCAAAAAAGCGGTGTTGAAGCTCGAAGTGGTGCCTCAGATCACGCCTGAAGGCAGCATCATCTTGGATCTAGATGTCTCCAAGGATTCTCAAGGAGCGAACACTTCCGCCGGCCCTGCTATCGATACCAAGCACATCAAGACCCAAGTCTTGGTGGAAAATGGTGGGACCGTGGTGATTGGTGGTATTTTTGAGCTCACGGAGACACAGTCCACCAACAAGATCCCACTGCTAGGTGATTTGCCTGTGGTGGGCAATCTGTTCAAGAACAATCTTCGAGAATCGGAAAAGCGCGAGATGCTGGTGTTCATCACTCCGAAGATGATTTCAGACCGCGGTGAAATGCGTTAATTAAGATAGACAGGGAGAGTTATGAGAAATTTATTGAAGCCCTTGGTGCTGGTGGCGCCGCTGTTGTTGGCCGCCTGCGGCGGCGGCGGTGGCAGCGGTGGTGAAGCGCAACTGCAGTACAGCATCAAGCTGACGGCTGCTAAGGCAGCAGTTCCTGTGAACCTGACATCGTCCCTGCCAGGTTATGGTAGGGGTGATTACTACCCTTACATGTCCACTCTGTACATTCAGGCCAACGCAGGTGGCAATCCGATTCCAAACCAGGAGGACGGAGCCTTTGCCTGTAATATCACGTCAGGGCTGGATTCTGGTTCGCTTTACTACTTGGACGGCAAGGATGACCACACGGTGGATGTCGTCATCGAAACAGAGACCGTTAAAGTGCCCGGTGCTTATCGGAATATCACTTTAGGCTCTAATGCAGGCGGCGCCTCATTCCATATCATCTCGCACGAAATCGCTGGCGATGTCACCGTGCAGTGCAGCGTTACTGACCCGCGCGACAATAAGGTCTACACCGATCGCGCTACCGTGAAGGTCGGAGGCGGTAGCACCGCTACCCCTGCAACGGTCACGTTCACGAATCAGACCGAGTACTTGGGATCTCGTGACAACCTGAATGACATCCCTAATAGCGTGGTGGTGCAGGCTACGGTTAGAAACGACAATAACCAGCCCATCACCAGCATGGGCAATGCCAATCTGCAGGTCAGCATTGTGCCGAACGCCGCATCCGACGGCGCCAAGTTGTTCGCAGGGGGCCAGACGTATAGTGGTTCCATGCAGATCAGCACAGTCAATGGCATCGGCCAGTTCTCGGTTGCAAGCGGTCCGGCGTCTGGTGCTCTGTTGCTGCGCTTTACGGTAGATCGTGCAGACAATGACCTTACTAACGGCATTCAAGAACCAATCACCCAATACACTGTGATTCCAGTGGTGCATGGGCTGGCTTCCAGCGCGCTTACCATTCCTGCATCCGAGCTGGCTCAGACCGTGCAGAATGCTGAACCTTACGTCCATGCCTTGATTGCAGAAGGCGGTGTTGCTCCTTTCCTGTGGTCCACCAGTTCGACCTTGCCGACAGGTCTGAGTCTAAGCTCGAATGGTTTGATTTCGGGTACACCCAATGTCAAGGGTCCAGGCCAGTACACCGTCGTGCTGAATGTGCGTGACGCCAACGGTGCGACTGCGCGCCAAACCTTGGTGCTGACTGTGGTTGGCAACTTGCCTGACAATCCCGTGGCCTTCACCATCAATGGCTGCACCGGTTCTTCGACTTCGCCCTGCCCAATCTCCTCGGTGGAAGTGGGAACCTCCTACACCTACACATTTTCCGCCACAGGTGACAATGTGACCTGGGCTTTGGAGGGTGCACCTAGCTGGCTGCAAGTGGTGGGTCAAGGCTCTACGGGACGCATCGCGTCGGGTGCTCCTCTCACCTGTGCGGACGTAGCAACATATCGCATGTTTGTGACGGCAAAGAATGCAGCCAACTCGGTGACCCGTGAAGTCACGTTCCGTGTGACTGACACTGGCAATACGTGCACGCCTGTTACGCCACCAGTTACTACGCCGTAATTGCTTGCCTTTAGATCCCTCCGCGGGTCTGCCTCTAAAAACCTCCGGCAACCCCGGAGGTTTTTTTATGCCCGCCATTGCCCTATCATGTGCAGTCCGTTTTCAGGATCTAGCGCGATGGCACCTTCTGTGTGTTTGATTGGGCTGCCCGGCAGTGGTAAATCCACCATCGGCCGGCAGCTGGCACGCCTTTGGGGTGTGGATTTTGTCGATTCCGACCATGTGATCGAGGCGCAGCTGGGCTGCTCGATCAAGGAATTCTTCTCGGCCCAGGGCGAGCAGGCTTTTCGCGATGTAGAGGCCCAGGTGATTGCCGCGCTCGCGACACGGGAGCGGGCCTGCATTCTGTCCACCGGTGGTGGCGCAGTGCTCAGGCCAGAAAACCGTGCGGTGCTGCATGCCCACACAACGGTGTTCTACCTGCATTCCAGCCCCGAGGACATTGCCCGGCGCCTGCGCAACGATACCGGGCGGCCCTTGCTGCAGGGCGATGACACGCTCAAGCGCCTCAAGGACCTGCTGGCCGTGCGCGCGGCCTTGTATGAAGAGACGGCGCACTACACGATCGACACCTTGCGTTGCGGTACCGGCCAGGTGATGCGCAAGGTCAGCATGCAGGCCGAGCTCGCTGGCTTGGTGCCGCAGCTGGGCGCGAATCTGGCAACTCCCCGATAATGGGTGGGCGAAACCGTACAACTTCCCGACGCAAACACCTGTGACCGACACTGTTCATATTGATCTGGGCGACCGCTCCTACCCCATTCTGATTGCTGCTGGCTTGCTCGCCCAGGCGGACACCTTTGCGCACTGCCCCAAGGCCTCGCAGGCGCTCATCGTCAGCAATGACACGGTGGCGCCGCTCTATGCCCGCCAACTGCAGGCCGCGCTGGCACCCCACTACCCCAAGGTCGAACTGGTAGTGCTGCCCGATGGCGAAGCGCACAAGAACTGGACAACCCTGCAAGGCATCTTTGATGCACTGATGCACAACGGCGCCGACCGCAAGACGGTGCTGTTTGCTTTGGGGGGTGGTGTTGTGGGCGATATGACCGGCTTTGCCGCTGCCAGCTTCATGCGTGGTGTGCCTTTTGTGCAGGTGCCCACCACCTTGCTGTCGCAGGTGGATTCGTCGGTCGGCGGCAAGACCGGCATCAACCACCCGCTGGGCAAGAACATGATCGGCGCCTTCTACCAGCCCCAACTGGTGGTCTGCGACCTGGACACCTTTGACACCTTGCCCGCCCGTGAGCTGAGCGCTGGCCTGGCCGAAGTCATCAAGTACGGCCCGATTGCCGATATGGCCTTTATGGATTGGCTGGAGGCCGAGATGCCTGCGCTGATCGCCGGCGACAAGCGCGCATTGGCCCATGCGGTGCGCCGCAGCTGCGAGATCAAGGCCGATGTGGTCTCCAAGGACGAGCGCGAGGCGGACCTGCGCGCCATCCTGAACTTTGGCCACACCTTTGGCCATGCGATCGAGGCCGGCATGGGCTATGGCGTCTGGCTGCATGGCGAAGGTGTGGGTGCCGGCATGGTGATGGCTGCCGAGCTGTCCCAGCGTCTGGGCCTGGTCGATGTCGCCTTTGTGCAGCGCCTGCGCGCCTTGGTGGCCCGGGCCGGTTTGCCGGTGCGCGGCGCCATGTTGGATGCCCATGACAACGCAGGCCGCTATCTGGAACTGATGCGCCACGACAAGAAATCCCAGGCCGGTGCGATCCGCTTTGTGCTGATCGATGGCCCCGGCAAGGCGGTGGTGCGCGAGGCGCCCGATGCGCTGGTGCGCGAAGTCATCGACCTGTGCTGCGCCGGCGCAGTACAGGCCTGATCGGATGGACCGTCCCTCGCTGCTGATGCAGCCAGCCGAGCCCCAGCAGATCTGGACCGAGATGGGCCTGGCACCTTATGCCTGCTTCTCCCACCGCAGCCAGGGCCGTCTGCATGCGCAAGAGGCCGCGCCCACGCGCAGCGCTTTTCAGCGCGACCGCGACCGGATTGTCCACTCCACCGCCTTTCGCCGACTGGTCTACAAGACCCAGGTCTTTCTGAACCACGAGGGCGACCTGTTTCGCACCCGCCTCACGCACTCGATCGAGGTGGCGCAGCTGGGCCGCTCCGTGGCGCGGGCGCTGCGCATCAATGAAGACCTGACCGAAGCGATCTGCCTGGCCCATGACCTGGGCCACACCCCTTTTGGCCATGCGGGCCAGGATGCGCTCAATGCCTGCATGCAGGACTTTGGCGGCTTTGAGCACAATATGCAAAGCCTGCGCGTGGTCGATACGCTCGAAGAGCGCTACCCGGACTACAGCGGTCTGAACCTCTGCTTTGAGACCCGAGAAGGGATTTTGAAGCACTGCTCGGCCAAGCACGCGCGCCAGCTGGAGCAGCGCGAGCCCGGCGGTGTGGGGCAGCGTTTTTTGCTCGGCCACCAACCGGGGCTGGAGGCCCAGCTGGCCAATCTGGCCGACGAGATTGCCTACAACGCCCATGATGCGGACGATGGCGTGCGCTCGGGCCTGATCAGCCTGGAGCAGCTGATGGGCGTGCCGCTGTTTGCCCGCTATGCCCAGGAGGCGCTGGCCGAGTACCCGCAACTGCAGGAGCCGCGCTGGCAGCGCAAATGGCTGTATGAGGCCACGCGCCGCATGCTCAGCGAACAGATCTACGATGTGATCCGCCACACCAGCGCCGGCCTGCAGGCTGCGCAGCCCGCCGATGTGGATGCTGTGCGCCAGCTGCCCGCGCTGGTCGGTTTCAGCAGCACGATGGCGGCCGAGTCGGCCGAGCTCAAGCGCTTTTTGTTCAAGAACCTGTACCGCCATCCGCAGGTGGTGCAGACCACCGGGCAGGCCAAGGTCGTCGTGCGCGAGCTGTTTGACATCTACCTGGCTGACCCCGCGCAGATGAAGCCGCGCTTTGCCGCCCGTGCAGCCGGTCTGGACCCGATCGCTTGCGCCCGCGTGGTGGCCGATTTCATCGCCGGCATGACCGACCGCTATGCACTGCGCGAGCATGAGCGCCTGACCGGCCAGCGCGTGCTGGTCTCCTGACAGCAGGACGCCTGCACGCTGGACATGGCTTAGCGCCGCAAGTGGCAAAGCGCCCCTCGCTACAATGGCAGGCCCAGCGTCAGCCTCTGCCTGCCTGCGGCCCTGCGCCGCCCTAGCGCCTAGCGCCCACCCCCGTTGCAGGGTGATGGCCCGCAGACAGCCCCCGCTGGCCACCCATAACTCCACCAGAAAGCCCCACGATGACCGATACCCATGCTGCGCCCGCGCCTGCGGATGAGGCCTTGCACCAAGTGGTGATCGCCGACACCGTGAACTGGCTGGAAAAAGCCGTCATCGGCCTGAACCTCTGCCCCTTTGCCAAGGGCGTACATGTCAAGGACCAGATCCACTATGTGGTGAGCGATGCGCAGGACGCCGAAGCGGTGGCGCATGATCTGCACCGCGAGCTCGAAGCGCTGGCCGAAGCCAATCCGGACAAGCGCGATACCACCTTGCTGATCCTGCCGCTGGCCCTGCATGATTTTCTGGATTTCAACGATTTCCTGGAGATCGCCGACGAAATGATCGAGGAGCTGGATCTGGGCGGCATCCTGCAGGTGGCCTCATTCCACCCGCTGTTCCAGTTCGAGGGCACCACGGTCGACGACGTGACCAACTGCACAAATCGTTCGCCGTACCCGATCCTGCACCTGCTGCGCGAAGAGAGCATCGACAAGGCCGTCGAAGCCTTTCCCGAGGCGGATGCGATTTACGAAAAGAACATGGACACGCTCGATGCGCTGGGCCTGGAAGGCTGGCTCGACTTGGGCGTGGGCCCGCGCTGCCCCTTCCCGCACCAGGGCGCTGCCAGCGACAAGGCCAAGGAATGAAAACGATGAAAGCACCGCGCGCCGCAGGCCGTAGCGCCACCAAGCCCGCCGCCCCCGATGTCGCCCAGCAGCTGGAGCTCAAGCCCGGCCAGTCGATTGAGTTGCTCAAGGCGCTGCACATCCTCACGCGCGATGGCAAGCTGAACCAGGATTCGCGACGCAAGCTCAAGCAGGTCTACCACCTCTACCAGTTCATCGAGCCTTTGCTCACCGAGCTGTCGGCACAAGACCATCCGGTCAGCCTGGCCGACCATGGCGCGGGCAAATCCTACCTGGGTTTTATCCTCTACGACCTGTTCTTCAAGAACCTGGGCCGTGGCCATATCTACGGCATCGAAACCCGGGCGCCATTGGTTGAGGCCTCGCAGCAGCTGGCGGCCGATCTGGGTTTTGCGCGCATGTCGTTCCTCAACATGTCGGTCGCTGATTCCACCCGTACCGATGCCGTGCCCGAGCGCTTTGATGTGGTCACTGCGCTGCATGCCTGCGATACCGCCACCGATGACGCCATCGCCTTTGGCCTGGAAAAGCGGGCCCGCGCCATGGTGCTGGTGCCCTGCTGCCAGGCCGAAGTGGCGGCCTGCCTGCGCCAGAACAAGGCCATGAGCCTGTCGCGCACTCCCCTTGCCGAACTCTGGCGCCACCCCATCCACACCCGCGAGATGGGCAGCCAGATCACCAATGTGCTGCGCTGCCTTTACCTGGAAAGCCAGGGCTACCAGGTCACCGTGACCGAACTGGTGGGTTGGGAACACAGCATGAAGAACGAGCTGATCCTCGCCAAATACACCGGCCAGAAAAAGCGTGCAGCGGCCGAGCGCCTGCAGCAGCTCTTGGTCGAGTTCGGCCTGGACCAGTCTTTGCAGCACCGGTACCGCTTGGATTAATTTGCAGTTTGTGGGGGCGTGGCGCGCCTTATAACGCACAAACTTATCCCATCGATGACAGTGCTGTGACGTCATCGGAGATTCATAAAAGTCGCGTCGCCGCTTTCTAGACTGGGCCTTCCCTACGGTGGTTCAATAATCTGGAGAGTCGAAGCGATGAGCAAATCCATTTCCGACAAAGTCGTCCGCAACACGGATGGCAACACCCCTTTCAGCACCATTCTCGAAGCGAACATGTCGCGCCGTTTGGTGATGCGCGGCAGCCTGGGCTCGGCCCTGGCGCTGTTTGCCGGTGCCAGCATCTCCGCCTGCGGTGGCGGCAGTGATGGCGATGATGACAAGGCCGTCAAGCTCGGCTTTGCGTCGCTGCCCAACTCGATGACGGATGCCTGCGTAGTGCCCGCCGGCTATGTGGCCTCGGTCATCGGTGCCTGGGGTACGCCGCTCAACGACCAGGCAGCGCCCTGGAGCAATGAAGGCCGCAACACCTCGCAGGATCTGCTGCACTCCACCGGCATGCACCATGACGGCATGCACTACTTCCCGCTGGCCGGCAGCTCCAGCGAAGGCCTGCTGGTCGTCAACCACGAGTACATCGACGAAAAGGCCTTGCATCCCAACGGCCCCACCTCGGTGGCTGGCAAGCGCCCGGCTGAAGAGGTGCGCAAGGAGGTCAATGCCCATGGCGTTGCTGTGATGCATGTGCGCAAGCAGGGCAGCCAGTGGGAGATCATCCAGAATTCGCGCTACAACCGCCGCTTCACCTCCGCCACGCCGATGAACCTGTCCGGCCCTGTGGCGGGCACCGACTGGGTCAAGACGCCGTTCTCCACCACCGGCAGCCAGGTGCGCGGCACCAACAACAACTGCGGCAATGGCACCACCCCTTGGGGCACCTACATCACCGCCGAAGAAAACTGGGCCGCCTGCTTTGTCAACACCGGCGAGCAAACCGCCGCGCAAAAGCGCGTGGGCGTGCAGACCAAGCTGGGCCGCTACCAGTGGGAAACGGCCGCCGGCGATGCGACGGAGCAGCAAGGCGAATTTGCCCGCTTCAACATCACCGCCACTGGCGCCGATGGCCTGCAGGACTGGCGCAATGAGGTCAACGGCTTTGGCTACCTGGTCGAGATCGACCCCTACGACCCCGGCAGCACGGCCACCAAGCGCACCGCGATGGGCCGCTTTGCCCACGAAGGCGCTGCCTACGGCATCCCGGTGGCGGGCAAGCCGCTGGCTTTCTACAGCGGTGATGATTCGCGCTTTGAATACATCTACCGCTTTGTGTCCGAAGCGCTGTGGGACCCCAAGGATGCCGAGCGCAGCGACCGCATTGCCGTGGGCCACAAGTACCTGGACAAGGGCACCCTGTACGTGGCGCGCTTTGATGCCGAAGGCAAGGGCGAATGGCTGGCGCTGACCCCCGCCACCAAGGGCAAGGACGGCCGCAGCCTGGGCGAGGCCTTTGGCAATATCGATGCCATCCTGATCAACACGCGTGGTGCGGCCGACTTTGTCGGTGCCACGCCGATGGACCGCCCCGAGTGGACCGCCGTGCACCCCAGCAATGGCGATGTCTACCTGACCCTGACCAACAACACCAGCCGCAATGCCGAGCGCGGCACCAACCCCGCCAACCCGCGCCTGAACAATGTCAACGGCCATATCGTGCGCTGGCATGACGACGCTGGTGCCAACACCTTCCGCTGGGACATCTTTGTGTTTGGCTCGGACGCGGCGGGCAATGCCGACACCAACCGCTCGGGCCTGACCGAGCTGAACCAGCTCGCCAGCCCCGATGGCATTGCTTTCGATGACCGCGGTATTCTGTGGATCCAGACCGACAACGGCATCGATGGTGGCCGCAACAATGCGGTTGCCAAGGCCACCAACGACCAGATGCTGGCCGTGGTGCCGGGCGCCTTGAAGGATGCCAAGGGCACCGGCCCCGTCATCAATGCCAGCAACCAAGCCGAGCTGCGCCGTTTCTTTGTCGGCCCGAACGAGGCCGAGATCACCGGCTTTGCCTATACCCCCGACCACACCAGCATCTTCCTCAACATCCAGCACCCGGTGAACTGGCCCGCCTATGGCACGGCCGATGCCACCCGCGCGCCCGATGGCACGGTGCGCCCGCGCTCGTCGACGGTGGTGATCCAGAAGGCGGACGGCGGCCCGATCGGCGTCTGATCTTTTAGTCAGCCGCCATAGAAAAAGCCGCCGGTCCTGGGCGTCCAGGATCGGCGGCTTTGCTTTGTGCGATTGGGCTGTGGATTAGCCTGCGGTCGCGCCCGAGGTCTTCACCACTTGCTTCCACTTTTCGTTTTCAGCAGCGATGAACTTGCCAAATTCGGCCTGCGATTCGGTCACCACTTCGCCGCCCTGGTCGCCAATTTTCTTGATTACGTCAGGCTTTTGCAACACCTTGATGATGGCGGCATGCAGCTTGGCCTGCACATCGGCGGGGGGCTTGGTGGGGGG